>CAUZFJ010000083.1:0-5827 GCA_963579105.1 Candidatus Thalassarchaeaceae archaeon | reverse complement strand
GGACTTCAGAGAAACTGACGAACAAAGCATGATTCGAGCCATGGTTAGAGATTTTGCCGAATCAGTGCTCCCACCAACCATTGATATTAGAGACAAAGAACAGATTCCTCCTACTGAAGAATGGCAGACATTTTGTCAAGAAACGGGGCTACAAGGAATTACTATTGCAGAGGAATACGGAGGTATGCCGGTAGATGATATTAGTGAAGCGATTATCATTGAAGAATTAGCTCGCGTTGATGCCTCCTTCTCAGTATTTTATTGCGTCCATGTTGGCCTTTGTTCCAAGACCATTTCACTGCATGGGACTGATGAACAGAAGCAGAAATATTTGACTCAACTTGCGACTAATAAGGTGGGCGCATATTCACTATCTGAAGCCGGAGCAGGCACTGATGCAGGCGCCCTTTCATGCAAAGCAGAGTTGTCATCAGACGGCTCTCATTACGTTTTGAACGGAATGAAAATGTGGGTCACAAATGGTGCATCAGCAGACATTTATGTTCTTTTTGCAAAGGTAGTTGAGCATCCAGAATATGGTGTTAAGAAGCATGGCGGAACCACTGCTTTTATTGTTGAAAAAACTTTTGATGGCTTTAGCGTTGGTAAGAAGGAAGACAAACTAGGAATCCGCAGTAGTGACACATGTAGCCTCGTGCTTGAAGATTGTAAAATACCTGTAGAAAATGTACTCGGAGAGGTTGGAAAGGGCTTCTCAATTGCCATGAACGCTTTAGATAATTCACGAATTGGTATCGCCGCACAAGCACTAGGAATATCTCAAGGAGCGTTTGAGGCATCCCTGAAATATGCTCACGAAAGAGAGACTTTTGGAAAGCCGCTGGCAGCCCACCAGATGATCACCTCATACCTCGCAGATATGGCTACACGCATTGATGCTTCACGTCTCCTAGTATACCGTGCCGCACGTGCAAAACAGTTGCACTACGAAGAAGGTGCGCCGCGCCACACCAATGAAGCAAGCATGGCAAAACTATTCGCGGGAGATACCGCAATGTGGGTGTCTGAAAGGGCTGTACAAATTCACGGCGGATACGGATATGTCACCGAGTTCCCCGTAGAGAGATTCTTCCGAGACGCAAAAATCACTCAGATTTATGAAGGAACTCAAGAAGTTCAGAGATTAGTAATTGCTCGAAATCTAAAATGAATAAATTTAGGTTCATAATATTCTAACATTAGAATTTTCCCGATTATGGCCACCGCAACTGTGGCCAATCAAGTGGCTCGCTTTCCTGCCAATCAATGTCGTTTAGCATCGATTGCAGTTCATCTTTAGACGATACGTCATGTTCAACTTGTAAGCGGTGAAGATATTCCTTCAGTCGCCCAAGCCTAATCCCTGGCGGCAAGCCAGTATTTTCTGCAATCCAGTGGCCATCGGCCAAGGCAACATCATTAGCCTTATTTTCTTCAAGTTGGTCAAGTGCAGTTCGAACATTTTCAACACCTTCAGTATCAATTGCAGACTCACAGGCTAGTTGAGTATCAAGCCCTTCACCAAGAACAGCACGGTAAAGACGAAGTTGTGAAACATCATTTTTATTCGGTAAATTACCCATGAATCTTCTCAATTCACTGACCCGCTTTATTGTCGCTTTAGGCATGGTCAAATCTCTGAATAGGCTGGCTGGGTTATCAGCCCGAAACATGATGGCCAATCGGGCTTCAATCCCCGAATTATCTGAATTCAACTGTAGAGAAGATTGGCCATTCAAATCAAATGAATGGCCATTGAAAATGATATTAAGAACGGCATCAGATTCCATCCTTGCCAATACATCTGCCGCGTGCACACCTGACAAAACCCGCCGTAATTCCTGCCAAATTCGCTCTACGCTGACATTTTCCAACATTTCGCGGCACTCAATAAGTGCCGCTGAAAGCAGTTCATCCGGCTGCCATAATCCCCCAACACCTTGGTCCATGAATCGATAAGCACGCAGTACGCGAAGGCCATCTTCCTCCAACCGAAGTGAGGCATCCCCTACCGCCCTAAGTACCCCATTTTGTAGGTCCTCAAGCCCATTATACGGGTCATACAACTCTTTTCTAGCCAAGTCAATAGCCATGGCATTGATAGTTAAATCACGTCTTTCTAAATCAACTGCAAGTGATGTGCCAAAGTCAACAGATTCCGGTCTCCTCCCATCAAGATATTCTTGGTCGCACCTCAGAGTTGTCACCTCAAATAAATCAGACCCAGCATTAAGACGGACTGTAACCGTACCGTATTCTACACCGGTCTTGATTGAGTTAGGAAAGTACTCCAATATCTGAATTGGTTCAATATCGGTTGCCAAATCATAATCGTTAGGTTTTACATCGCTCAAACCTTGGCGAATACTTCCTCCCACAACCCATATCCCAGCACCATTTTCAGCAAAAATTTCAACGATTTTTAGAAGGTCTTCCGGTAGAGATTCAACCCAAGACTCCAACTGCATAGGCAAGCCTCTACCACTGAGGTCTGCAAGCGCCCCTTTGGGCAACGACTTGACTCTCGCGAATGGCTCCACAAAGTGGCCGGGGGCGGCAATTGCTTTCAAGGGGAATGGCGAGTCGAGGCTATGAAGGTGGAACTAGTTGCTATTGAGTGGCTAAGAGCCCACGAAGAGACTCGCCCAAAAAAGGTTAAAGAATTGGCCAGAATTACGAAAAAATGGGGTTGTTACACCAAACCTTTGCTAGTTGATAGAGAGAGTGGCGCTATACTTGATGGACACCACCGCCATGCTGTTGGCAACATTCTAAATCTAGTTCGATTACCCGTGGTTCTTTTTGATTATATGGAAGATGATTCCATCACCGTGGAACCTTGGCCGAATTGCGGTCTTGAAACTCTATCGAAACAAGATATCATTGACATGTCTATTTCTGACGAATTATACCCTGCAAAAACTAGCCGTCATACTGCAAGTTGGAATAGCCCACCGATCGCAGAATCTCTGGAACGTTTAGCCAAATTGAATGATTGAAACGGCCTAAACATGGCCAAATTATCTGTTCAAGATAATATATCTCATGGGACTAAATCTTCGTGGTGGCCAAATCCAAAGTCTTCAAATGTCGCATCCGGAGCACCTGGGTGTTGCATCTTTGTCTCTAGTAATGCCATCATGGTGGGCCATAATGGCGTCAACCATTCTGATGCATTTGCCAACAAGTCAAACAGTGGGTGCTCAGACAATTCTTCGGTTTGTTCATCAAAGTGAATGAATATATCATTCGCATCTTCATCACCAACATCCCATAAATCGTCTTCAACATTAGCAACTAATGCAACAGGTGGTAAATTCTCGGGCAGTTGTCGTAAATCAGCCGCCAATGCTCGCAGGCATTCTGCCTCATCATTGTCAAAAACACCCAACTCGGTTCCGATTTCCAAAGCATCCTCAAACAGGCCTGCAAGTTCTCTAGAATCTGTAGATTCAGCCTCAGTTTCACATATATCCACTGGTCCGAAAAGTACGCCTCCTAAGTCTGTATCAAACAAATCACCTTGCTTCTCTCTCTTGATTAGTCTTTGAGCAATTCTCCCTCCAAGGGGGGCGATTACAAATCCTCCATCAGCAACTCTTTCCTCAACCCATGTTGGTAATTCTGTGAGAGAACCTGTCACTAATACACGGTTCAACGGAGAAGGTAGGTTAGGGGGAGTGTGGTTAATTTCCCTCATTTTACGAGTATGGAAAGTGGTGTCACTATCAAAATCTCTGAGATGATTTCGCACATGTTCAATTACCTGCCTATTTGGGTCTACAACAGTAACCCCACCATCAGGCCCTACAATATGGCCAATTAGCGCAGCCAAGTACCCACCTTTGGCACCTAAAAGCAGAACTTCATCGCCTTCATCTAATTCCAAGTGATGTAAAAGTGTGCATATCATATGTGGTGCTGAAATTGTTTTGATTCCACCTTCATCAGTTTCAGTAAAAACTAGTGGCCTATCGTGGTAGAATGGAGTTGGGTCATAATCGCTAAAGGATTCAATATCAACTGAAAGCATTGCATCACGAATCGCCGGAGACATTGGTACATCAGCGGCTTCAAGCCGCGCCAACAAGTCTGATATCTCACTCACGAACTAAGCCACTACAGTCCTTACACAAAAGGCTACGGGGTCGCGTGGTTCATAATGGGGTGGTTCTTCGGCCTATTAGTCGGGCTCGTGGTCTAGCGGTTATGACGTCGCCTTTACAAGGCGAATATCGGCGGTTCAAATCCGCCCGGGCCCATAATAAAATTAACTAAGATGGATTAATTTTCAACTTTTTCGAAATTAATTTTATCAAGACCTAAATATTGTATCACCAGCAATAGTCTGAAATAATATTTCAAAAATGACGAATTAACTCATTATTTGAAGATTTCATCATTTTTGTCCGCCAATATAGTCAAAAGGCTCCGCTCCGGCGCCTAAAACATGGCACAAGACGCCTCGGTGCTAGCAGGTTTACTAGCCCGCCGTATCAAGCGGGCAGAAATGTTCATCGCCACGGCTGAATCATGTACGGGAGGCATGATTGCTTCTGCCTTGACTGACATCCAAGGCGCTAGCCGTTGGTTTACTCAAGGCTGGATTACCTATTCTAATGAATCAAAAATCAAACAACTAGGAATTGATGAAAGCATTTTCGTTCCTGATGAAGGATCGGCTGGTGCCGTCAGTTCAGAAGTTGCTGAGGCAATGGCAATTGGCGCCGCTAAGAATTCAGGCGCTGATATGACAATAGCTGTAACAGGAATTGCAGGACCTACTGGTTCTACCGAAGCAAAAGAAGTTGGACTTGTTTGGGTAGGGATTTTTCTTAATGACAAAGTTACAACAAAGTGCGCAGAATTTGGCCAGGGTGACCGTCACAGCAACAAAGAGGCTTTCACTACTTTTGCCCTTAGAGTTGCTTTGGAGGTATTGGGGGAACACAATGAACAACTGAATGCGGAGAGTGAATCTTCAGATGAAGATGATTCAAAAACACCTACAAGTGTGCCTGCAGCCCTAAATTTACTTGACGAGGGGCCCCAAACAGGAGACTGGCATGGAGACGTGGCTTGGTCAGAAGGTGATGAGGAGCCAAAACCTGATTCTGATGAAGACCCAGCAATACCAGATTCAGATATCGTTTGGAGTGAAGAGTAGTTCCTCTAATTCTCACTCATTCAAACTGTAGATTATTTTTCAAGCGCAATTGCTTAGAACATCCTCGTCCGCCTTGAAGATATGGCGGACGGGGGCTGGCGTAAAATCTCATTGAAATTACTCGCGGCGCAGTTGTTTCCAGCGGCAGACATTAGTGAAAGATTGTTAGCGATTGAAAATCTCGACCAATTAATTTCTATCGCAGTTGATGAAGGAATTACTGGATTATTAACCAATGAAATATTGTCCGACCTAGAACTAAAGTCTCGCTCTGCAAAAAGCGAGCCTGTCAAAGATGATGAATCTGATTCTCAATCAAAATCTGAAGATTTCAACGAGTTGGTACCGGTTCTTGACCCAGCAAAACAAGATTCGGGCAACAAGACAACACAGGGGCGAGTCCTCGCCCCGATTAGTCCGCCTGAACTAAAAGCAGCGGACCGTCCTCACGGACTTCCACATTTCTCTCTAGATGGTTTTCCAATGTTAGCAACCGATGTTGATGTTGAGTTAGATATCCACTTTGACATCACCGGGAAAAGTACTACTGAAGGCAAACTAAGTGACATTATTTCCCACTTCAATAGCCGTCTAGAAAAAATAAAACGGATGCTAATTACATCAGGTAGATTACCAAATAGACCGATAGAAACCAATCAA
>CAUZFJ010000082.1:0-5834 GCA_963579105.1 Candidatus Thalassarchaeaceae archaeon | reverse complement strand
CACGACTTGGTTAAGTGTGGTTGAAGCAAATGTCGAAACATAAGTCCAGCCGCGGTAGTTCAGAGTCGCACCTGCACCTTGATTTCCAAATGGCGAGGTAACTGTTCGCTGGGGATGGAATCTTGTTTCTGAGGCGTTGGATGTGTGAGGTTGGCGAATTGAAAAAGAGCCATTGTGGTTCCAAGCATTTCCAGAAGTTGGTGTTTCGTCAATTTGATGCGAAGAAAAATTTAGGGTTGAAGATGCAAGACCTAGGGATATTGAATCAGAGCGCGGGTCTGTATCAACAGCATCTCCAACCATCCAATCTGCTCTAGAGGTTTGTTGAATCTGATTCCAACCTGTTGAAGATGCCCCTGAAAGGGTCATTTCGACAGCAGTGACTTCTGCACCTCTGGGTAGTGAAACTTTGATATTTGTTGCTTTTTGGCCACTTTGATAGAGTGCTACTGCCTCAATTGAACCATCTGTAAAGGTGTAAACGTGCCTTGTCCCACCAGATGCTTCAGCATTGTCACTTGTGAAGTTAAGCAGGGGAGCCAGCGAAGAAAGAAGAAAAAGCAAAACCAGCATTGATGGAATGTGTCTCTTGTTTACTTCACCCGACATAGCGTTCCCTCACCTTATCACAAAATCTATCCACCTATCAAATCTCCCCCATTCGGTCTGAGGTGACTCTGGCCTACGGCCAGATATCATGCGGTATTTTTACTACCGATTCAAGAGTGAAAATGAACTAAATGCAAATGTTAGTTTACCAACATCAAAGAGCAAAAATATACAAATTTAATTGCCTTCAACCATTGTTAGTAGTTCGGTCATCGTATCGAATTGGCGATGGTCCATTACCACGTATTCCATCCAGCATATCATTCTCAATTTCAAACCAATCATTGAGCCAATCTCCATCGGTATCCCAATTGATTGGATTGGTTCCATCAGCAATCATGTCGCCATTAAAATCTAACAACCACCAACCATACACCTTCTCACCTAAACCGGTGTTTGGCATATGATATTGGTCTCCGAAAACGCGGTCCCAATCCGCTGTCCAATCACCCTTCACAATGGGTGTGTCATCGGAACCGTTGATAGTAAGATAATCAGTATCATGGTCATCAATAACCAATGCATAGAGTTCATCTGTAAGCTGATTAATTCTGAACATTCTCAGATAATTCCAATCGTACTCATTTGCCCTACCAGTTGCTAGCAATGCGGCTTGTAATTCCCACCATTCCATTGGCACGATTTGAATTGGCGGATCTGAACCTGCGATAGTTACCGGGGTTGCTCGCGCCAAAGTTGCTGAGGTGATTGATTGATTTGTCAGACCGAAAAACTCCTGGAAATTATTGTAGGGTGTGTAAGTGCATCCAGCATTACTACATTCCCAATTTCCGTCTCTATCGGGGTCTTCAAGTGAATCGGCTGGGTCTGTTGGGTCAAATGTAACCCACGTCCAGTTTAGAATCGGCCTCTCTAGGAGCCCACCATTATTGTGTAAAGGACGCATGGCGATGCTGCCAAGAATTGAATACTGTTCCCAAACAACTTCAACCTGCTGATATGATGACCAATTATCATTGGATTCATTCCAGCCGTACTTCAATTCATACCAATCAGGAAGCATATCCCAATCCGTATCATTATCGGTGGCATCGCTACCATACTTGAATACCTCGCGGCCATCGGTTAAATCCCAACTTCGATAGTAATCATCAGTCAACATTGGGTCAACTGAGTTGGCCACGTGAACCATATTTACTGCATCACCATCTGTATCATTGAGGTCTGGGCGAGTACCATTGTCATACTCCATCCAGTTAGTAAAGAACATTGGGTTGTTACCAGGTGCATATTGGTCTGCTACACCACCAGGGGTAAAGGCGTGATTAGCCCAACGTCCTTGCTCGGCGGGCGTATCCTGACTAGTCCTGTCAAACCAGCCGTCCTCATCTGGGTCGTAGTTAACATCAAGCGGGTTAACCGGATTAAGTGTCCAGCGATATTCATTCACAGGCATCACTTCTTGATATGCGCCATAACAAAATTCCCAACCATCGGGTAAGCCGTCCATGTCACTGTCGGGGTGAGTGGGGTCCGAGATTCCAATGAGGCTAATGTTGAAGTTATCACTCCATGCGGCATTGATTCTTGCAAGACGTTCTGTACTAATTACATCCTTGGAGGCAAAGGTATTGACAATTACTTGTCTTGCATCTTCCCAATTCAATCCATTCTCACTCATTTGAGCAGCAATTGCATCATCTCCAAAATCAACCAAACCATAACCGGGTGGGAACATATAACGCAATGATTCCTTTCCATAGATTCTAGCTTCGTATTCTCTAAGGTTAGTATAGCGTTCACTCATCTGAATTACGCCATCTTCGTTGCAGTCATAAGAATCATCATCGCTATCCGCATCAATATCAGATTGAGTCAATGGATTCATTGACCATCGATTTCCATCCAAATCCCATTCAGTAAACCAATATTCGTAACCATCTATCATTCCGTCATCATCTGTATCATTGTTAGTTGGGTCGGTGATACCAATTAGAGTTGCCAAAAGTGGTCTTTTTACCCCTGTTGAAACCCATTCTGAATGTTGCTCAAGGGCCAAAAATGCGCGTCCGAGTTTGTTGTCAAGAACTGACTGAACTCTGCTTGTGAAATTCTGAGGTTCAAGGGCAAATGCTTCTTCCCACATCTTAGGTGCATCTGGTGGTGCAAGACCGCCGTTGAGAGGATTTTCATAAGTCAAATTTAATTCTTGGCGGTCGGTGAGTGAATCTTGGTCACCATCTCCACCTCCATCATTTGCGACTAGCGGATTTAGCGACCAATTAGCAAATGTAGAATTCCATTGAGTAAATAGCAATTCAATGCCGTCAAGCAAGCCATCGCCATCACTATCGGCATTATTTGGGTCACATGTGGCACCACTCATTGTATATTGCTCCGCAGAAATATATGAGCCAAATGAAGGGGTTCCGACAGCAAGATTCCAAGGGGTCAAAATTAGTGTATTACCTAATTTAAACGGGTGATATTGAGGAGATGTCTGATTATTATTGGTCTCAGTAAAATTAGCATCAATGCTGTTATATTCCTCCCAATTAGTCATCCCATCACCATCTGGGTCGTTGAAAATATCACTCTCATTGACTGGGTTCAAAGTCCATACGGAATCAAAAGTATCCCAACGCGCAAACCAAACTTCCCATCCGTCCGGCATTCCATCACCATCCGTATCTGCGACCAATGGATTTGCAGAACCACGGTCAGTCAAGGGCATTCCTGGCACACTCACTATGGTGGAGACACTCACTGACTCGCCAAACGGTCTTGAAGCGCTAGACACCCACGTATCGTTCCAAAGTGCTGTAGAGAAACCATCAGGCAAGGGGGCACCACTTTCGGTGTAATTACCAAATATTTGTTCATCTCGAATATGATATTCCATCCAATTACTAAATTCTTCTTCACCTTGCAATATCCCATCATGGTTTGCGTCATATCCACCACCATCTGGATTTGAAAATGCATCACTACCATTTAGGGGATTGATACCAATGTTAGATATTAACCATGTACAAGAATATCTTGACTCCCAACCATCAGGTAAACTATCCCCATCTGAATCAGGATTGTTAGGGTCAATCTTTGTCCAAGACGCCGCAGCTTCTGCAGTCTCACCAAATGCAGGCAATCCATCTGCTAATGCTGCTTGTAAGAGCAATTCCCATTGATATTCACACAAATTAGACAGCCCATCGCTATCTGCATCTTCCATCGCATCTGTAGGGTCTCTAGGGTCGAGTGACCATTCATTTCCGCCATGGAATTCAGTTCCAATCCATCGGCGATTGGCGATTTCCCAGCCATCAGGCATTCCGTCGCCATCTGTATCCGGATTTGTAGGGTCAGTTGAGCGGTCAGTACCACCACTAGCCTGAGTGCCGGGATAGCCTACTGCGTATACCTGAGCTGCTGCATCACCTTCACTTTGATCACACACATATTCGCCAATCTCATAGTGACAAGTGAAGTTAGTCTCGTCATAGAACCAACCCCAGTATTCAGACCCATCAAGCAAGCCATCTCCATCGGTATCTGATAGTCTTGGGTCGGTACCATTCCACCCTTCTGGGGTGCTAGCGATATACCGGAATTCGTCTAGATTTGTCCAGTTATGGTCAATCAGATCATCCACATAGGGATTGATATTGATGCCATCCACATCTAAGTCCTCATCCCTATCAAATGGGTCTGTGGGGTCAAGCCCGTGAGCATTCTCCCAACCATCAGGCATGCCATCAAGGTCAGAGTCATTGCTAAACGGATTAATTAGCATGCGGTTTGAATATCGGCCAGGATATAAACCAGCAAATACAGTATCATTTCCAAGCACATCCATTACTAAAAGTTCAGTAACAAATCCTGGGATTCTTGTTTGTTGTTCGTCAATGCCCAATGCTCTTGCGTGGTCCCCATCTAAAGTCCAGGTGCCGTATCTTGAACCAATTAATATCTCATCACCAAGTGGTAAAATCGCATGAATATCATTGGCACCTTCTAAATCATTTTCATCATTCTGCATTCGGTCTCTAGAGAAGGCTATCGAAGGGTCTGCCTCATCTAATAGAGAAAATTGGTGCACTCCTCCTGCAGTCCCAACCCACAGTGTCTGGGTGCTAGAGATTGTACCATCGGGTTGACGTGGCCCATCCAATACAAGGGTCCTTACATTTGCGGAATGTGAAATATTCTGGGGGTTTGCTTGGCGGACATAATTTTCTGCATCTGATTCATTGAATATCCAGAGAGCAGGATAATCGCCTGTTACATCTTCTGTACTTGCGACTAAGAATCCGTGATCGGTACCAACGTAGAGTTTCTTAGCACCGCCGTTCACAGATGTATGGGCAACTGCTTGAATTGTTGCATTTTCAATTTCTAAAACTTCAATGAGAGTTTCGGCTTCTCTCAAATCAGTGATTTGACCTGAGCCGTCAATTGTTAATGTCCATGCTTGAGAACCATCACCAGAGATTAACAAGTCAAGATTACCCGAGCCGGTATCAAGTTGATACAGACCATTGACTGGCTCCATTTCAACGCCTGTTAAGCCAGCATTTTGGTCGAGGAATCCATTGCCATCTAGAGTCCAGATTTCAATTCCTCTGTTCGTAGCAAGAATTAGTCTCTGTTCACCTCCTTGGTCAGACCACAACAACATGTCGAAAAGTTCACCACCGGGTGGAAGGGCTAAATCCCAACTACCACCAGTGCTCGGTTCAAAAATAGTCAAACCGCGCTTGGTGCCAACATACAGCAAGCCAAGGACTTCATCTGCTTGTAAAGAACGCACATCATGATGCAGGATTCTTGGGCTAGTGCCTTGGTCATACATTGATACCGTGGCATCAACTTCGCCGAGAAGAGTTGATTTGAGACCGGCTCTTACCCACGTCCCATTATCAATGAAAGTATAGTATTCTTCTAAATTAGAATAGGCTTCACCAATGTAAACTGTAGCTCTTGAACCATCAGGCATTATCATCCCATCTCGATTCAAGTCCCAGCCATCAGAATCACTATCAAGCAGGCTGTCAGATTCATTCAGTGGGTTTAGTCCAAAGAATACCTCCCAACCATCTGGGATTGCATCGCCGCGACTACTCTTTGCTAATTCGCGGCTTCCTGACCAATAGTAAAAATCACTATCATTGCGTAATGGGTCTGTTCCAAGCCAACCAGGTGACCCAGTTGGCCTTGTAACATTATCAGAACAAGCATCCATCAACTCAAGACAACGCAGCCCA
>CAUZFJ010000081.1:0-5846 GCA_963579105.1 Candidatus Thalassarchaeaceae archaeon | reverse complement strand
CATTATGTGGCATCGCCGTCGAAATCCAGCCCGTGTTCGTAAGCAAATTCAGAATTATGGGTTAGTCAGAATTCTTGCAAGTGGGGTGCATCCCGGCATGAAAGCATGGAGTCACACAGCGGTTGGTTTCTTCCCAATACTAGCACTCATCGGTATTGGGTCCTTCATTTGTGGTGCCATGAGTGGTGGCCTAGCGTGGCCAGAGTTTTGGAATATTTCTCCCGATGTGGTGCCTTTTGGTTGCCCTAGAACTGCAGTCCATCTTCCTGTGAGTTTAGGCGCTCTCTATGTGCTCCTTTGTTGGGCAGGAGCAGCCAAAGGAAACTCACCAAGCCGAACTTTTGCAACCGTTCTAGTTGCTCCATTGATGACCTTCCTGCTTCACTGGTCTTATGGGACAGGAGTTCTCAAGGCGTGGTGGAGAATCTATGTTTCAAAGAAACCAGGTCTGCAAGTTGATGACAAGGACCGCTCTTGAATCAAATCTTTTCCATTGAACTACCGTCACTTGAAACTCGATAAGATGCACTTTTTGGCCGCCATACAAATCCACTGGCAAGGCTGATGAAAATCCCGCCACCGATGATGTTGGTCCAGTTTCCTGTCAGATATTCTGATGATGCAAAATTATACGCCCACAAAATCGAAGGAATTATTCCGACAAAAAGAGTAAACAGAATTTCACGGATAAAGAATGGTCGTTTATCCTCCATCGGCAATCGTGGAGGATTGTGTGATATTTTCGGTGCGCGCACAAGTCGAGTAACTTCCTTTCCTTTCATGGACTCTGGAATTTCTGCAGAGTAACTAGTTTGATGACCTTGTTCTCCCCACTTTTTCATTAGGTTCAGTTTTACTTTGTAATTTGTTTCGCGTGGATAGCCATCACATCTCTGTTCCCAGAAACCTGTTCTGGGGCGCTCGTCCGCCAGTTTTTCCCACGAAACATCATTCTGTTCAATCAATCCTTGGGTGTGAGCAAGTATCCATTCACCTTCTGATGGTGGTCTTAATCCATCTTGCTCAAACAGTTCTTTATCGATACCACTTAGTTTGAGCAGGCCATTGAGAGGATAAGCGTCTTTAGAGATTTCAAATGTATAATCAATGCGAACCTCGTGACGAGGGTGGTATTTGATAGGGTGAAAAGAGAGGCGTGCATCGTCACTGCCAAGCCAAACTGAACCTGGTTCAACTGTCAGCCACTCAACGTTACTTTCAGCCGTCATGACGGGTAGCCTCACCTGTTGTTTTGTCAAGTTCCCCTGTTTGAACTGCCCACAGGTCTGCATAAACTCCATCCTGAGAGATAAGTTCGTCGTGAGCACCACGTTCAACAACCACGCCTTCAACCAAGACCAGAATTTGGTCAGCATCACGAATTGTTGACAGGCGGTGGGCTACAGCAACAGTCATTCTACCATCTTTGAACTGATTGAGATTGCGCTGAATTATTTCTTCAGTGCGTGTATCAACAGCACTAGTCGCTTCATCAAGAATAAGGAGTGGGGGGTGACGAAGAATTGCTCTTGCTAGTGAGACTCGCTGACGCTGCCCTCCAGATAGTTTGACTCCTCTGTCGCCGACAATTGTTTCGTAACCTTGAGGGAATTTTTCAATGAATTCACTCGCCCCAGCCAGCATTGCAGCTTCTTCAATTGAATCCTCACTGGCAGATTGGTCAGCATAAGCAATATTTTCACGAACCGTGCCATGGAAAAGATAGACATCTTGGCTAACATATCCAATTTGGTCACGGATTGAACTTAGAGTTAACTCATTAATATCGCAACCATTCATCGAAATAGAACCAGCGTCGGTTTCATAATACCTAAGAAGTAATTTGACAATCGTTGATTTTCCAGCCCCTGTTGGGCCAACGATTCCTACGCTTTGGTTGCGATTCAATTCAAATGAAACACCATTCAAAACATTGTTTCCATTGGGATAGGCAAAGTGAACATCATCAAAAGATATTGAGTTCGCAGGGGTCTGCAATGATTCTGCGCCCTCTCTATCAATAATTGACGGCTCAAGGTCAATCATTGCGAATACTCTGCGGGCGCTTGCTTCAGACTTCTGAATCTGGTTAACAAGCATCCCTAGAATAAACAATGGCATGGACATTCTAGTACTCATCAATAGGAAGGTGACAAACTGTCCTGGTGTGATGCCTCCCTGCGCAGGACCCTCAAGCATCAGGTAACCACCAGCGGTAGCGAGTACCCCAAAGGCAAGACCAGCAATTACGTAGATTCCCGGTAGGAACTTAGTGCGTTGAACAGTTGCGCCAATTGCATGGTCTTTGTAAGAAGAAGATTCACCACCCACACGGTCAGCTTCATATGATTCTGCGTTATATGCCTGAACTACCCCCATTCCGGAGATATTGTTTGAAAGGACTGCATTAATGTCACCAAATGATTGGCGCGATTCCCTGTACTTCTTTTGTACACGTGTTGAGAAGAAATAGATTAGTGGCATTATGAATAATATTGGCACGAATAAAATCAGCGCAAGTTTCCACGACATCCAAGCGAGTATTGCAAACCCTGTTGAGAAAGTGATTATAATTCTAATCATTGATGTTGATGCATCGGAGAGAAAATTTTCCAATTGGTTGACATCAGCAGAAAGTACTGCCATAATATCCCCTGTTTGCCGGTCCTCAAAGTAGCGAATTTCCATTTTAATAAGTGAATCAAACGCTGCCATCCTAACATCATGCTGCAAATATTGTGCCAAAGTTTCCCAGCAATAATTTGAGACACCCTGGGCAATTGCTAATCCGATAAATGATCCTAATATCAATAATCCGTATAACGCAAATTCACTTGGGTCACTGATTTCATTAGATAGAACTGCATCGGTAAGAAATCCCATTGCTACGAATGGAAGTAAATCAAAAATACGTGCGATTCCATTTGATAAAATACCTAAACTTGTCCTTCGCCAATATGGTTTGACATAAGGGACAATTCGCCATAGTTGGCGACCAAGAATTTGTTTGTCACCGGCTTCAGATGTCCCATCTGAAAATTTAGCAGGGGGCCCGCCCTTCGGTGTTGGCTTCATCGTGCGCGCCTCATGCCTCCCCTCTTTCAAGGCTCGGTATTGCATTGTAACTAAATCAACACTTGGTTATCACCCTACTTACAGTTGAAAATCTCCAAAAAAGGCCAATTTATCCCAAGAAACAGGATGTGCCGAGAGTTCAGTATTCACGCCATCCGTGGCTACAACTCTTACAGGTGAGAATTCTAGTTTCCGGCTCATCTGAGGCTCGGGTTTGTTTTAGTTCAGCGAAGACATCCATCTCCTCACATTTTGGACAAACATACATTTCATGAGTAAGCACTCCTTGGTGCTGCTCAGAATCAACTATCACTTCTTTAAGGTGTTTCAAATCTTTTACCTTTGAGGAGGTAATTGAATTTGCAGTATCAACTTCTTCACCTGAATGCAATTTCACCTTACCTTTGGTTGGTCCAACATAGTTGCACCGGCCATTTGGACATTTGATATTTCCATCAGGGCTAGGGAAGGCTAAGGTTCCACACTCAGGACAGAAGATGATATCACACTCCGATAGAGGTAGCGGATGCACCCTTGCTTTTAAGCAAGACGCTTAAGAGTAATATTAACTATTACAATTACAATCTATATTGATGTTTCAAAGGCAAATACCTCCTTGAAAATTTCCACATTGATTAGGGGGCTTCTCCTTTTGAAGGAGGACCTGTTGGGGGAACCATGCTCCTCTGTTGGGACTGGCGACTTGCCCGCATTTTTGACGATTCAGGAGAGATAGTAGATGAGTCAATTTGGAATGTTGGCCGCAATCCTGCAATGGTTGCATCCCGAGTTTCACTTCTGAGTAAGGGCAGGAAAACAGACGAGGCTAGACGACTTGCTGAGCGTTTTCCTGAGGTGGTTGAAACACCAATTCATGAGTTGCCAACTGGTTGGTGGCCTCAACTTTTAGAAGAGGAGGTTGAACTTCTTCAAAAAGCAACTTTGGTGATTGCTCAGTCTAGGGTAGCAGCAGCAGCAAGTGACCCTGACCGCCGCCTTGAACATCTCGTTGGTGCTGGCGATGAGATGCGATCTACATGGACAACATTGGAAGCAAGAGTGATTGAATGGGCTGGCCTTTTTCTCCCAGAAATTGATTTGGATGGCCAACGTGATAGCATCCCTGTTGCGATTGCTGAGGCGGACACACTTGAAAACGCAGCAGACGCTCTTCACACTAAATCTAGTCCAACTGGAATTAGTGAGGCTGAATGGGCCGCCCTGTCCGAGTGGGCTAGAGGGGTTGTTGAAGTTGAAGACCGTTTGAAAACGGTTGAATCAGCAATTAGAGAAGTTGCTCTTGAGCACCTTCCTTCAACCTCCGCTTTAATTGGGCCATTACTGGCGGCAAGAATGTCAACAACAGCACATGGAAGAGAGAGATTTGCTCGTTTACCTTCTGGGACGGTTCAAGTTCTTGGGGCGGAAACAAGTTTCTTTCTACACCTTAGAGATGGTATACCGGTGCCAAAACACGGCCATTTATTCCAGCACCCTTGGGTATCAAGGTCACCGCGCTGGGTGCGTGGAAAGATTGCTAGAATGCTATCTGGAAAGGTCTCTATTGCCGCTAGATTGGATGCTTACAACGGGCAACCATGGGGCGAATCAGAAGTTGCTGATATAGAACAAAAAGTTGCAGAAATCCGCAAACGCCATCCAAAACCAACACGTAGATGAGGTGATTTGTTGGCCAGAAGAAGCCATGGTAAAACGGAAGAGTTGAGTGAAAATGTACTCACTCAAGGGCGCGGTCTTTGGACTAGAAATGCCGTCCCAGGTGTGCGTGTTAGAGGAGAAGGCTTGAGGAGAATTAGAGGGTCAGAATGGCGTAATTGGTCACCGCGTCATTCTAAATTGGCTGCAGGTATTCTCAGAACTAAAGAGGACCGCACTTCACTTTTACCAATGCCGGGAAGTCAGGTTCTATACTTGGGTGCGGGACATGGCACCACGATTTCCCACCTTCACGACCACATGTGTGGGGAAGGGAATTATTTGGGTGGTTCAATAATTTCAGTTGATGTGGCACCGAGGTGTATACGTGAACTTGTATTGTTGGCGAAAAAGCGTCCAGGAATTTTACCTGTGCTTGCTGATGCTCGACAGCCCGATACATTGAGACCCTGGCTAAACGCTAGGGTTGATTGGTTGTTTCAAGATGTTTCTCAAGCGGGACAAGTTGGCTTTTTCCTCTCCGCAGCAGAAAATTTTCTTTGCAGTAATGGCATAGCACTATTGTCATTGAAGTCAGCGTCTGAGCCGAATGTTGATGGTGGCTCAGAACAGCATTATGCTTCTGCGGTTGATGCGCTGGTTGAATCCGGCCTTCAGGTAGTCGAAGTAATTCGTCTGAAGGGCTGGGAAGACCAGCACGCACTCATTGTCTCAAAAGCGCCTGAAAAGTGGCCTTGATTGAAGTCACATAATTACCAGCGAATCCAAACTGCTTTTGCTGATGGCGTTTACGTCGCTTCGTGCCCGAACTCCCAGAAGTAGAGACCGTTCGCAAAGGCTTGGCCAAACATTTGCAGGGTGGTACAATCAGTTCGGTTGAGTTACGTCGAGAAGGTTTGAGGTTTGCTTTTCCGCAAGATATGGAAGATAGGTTGGCAAACCGCACCATTGAGTCAATAAATCGGCGGGCAAAGTATCTCCTAATTCGTCTAGATGATGAATCTACTTGGTTGGTTCATCTTGGAATGACGGGTAAATTCACTCTTTTTGCCAGTGAAAGCGAATATGAAGAAATCGCTAAGCATGACCATGTC
>CAUZFJ010000080.1:0-5876 GCA_963579105.1 Candidatus Thalassarchaeaceae archaeon | reverse complement strand
TGACCCGAATCAGTTGTGATATCTTCACCACTTGCAAGTGCGCTCACCTGCTCGGTGGTTAGAGATAGTGAATCTGCCTTGGCGCGGTCAAATTTGCCCTTAATTTGATTGCTAGTGATTTGCCAGCCACAGGATGGAATACCGTGTTCTGTTGGAACAACCATCAATTCAACGTTATCAAGGGGTTGAATAGGTGAAATAAATGGGGATTTCTGCTCCATTGGCAATAGCACCCAATCTATTTTGAAACCGAAATCATCATCTTTTGAGCCAAGAGACTGCCACTGTTGGAACAGAATTGCTAGATCTGTTGAATCAACGCCGCTCTCAGCATCCGGCGATTCGCCGGGATTTTTCAGAGCCCACGCAACAGCCTTTTGGCTGGTCGGGGCGATGATAGTAAGTGGTTCAGTGCGACCATCCAATGACATTGTGTGCAACATCGGCAATAATCCCCAACAGTGGTCAAGATGGCCGTGGGTAAACAAAATTGCGCGCACTTTGGCCATCCGACTACGAATTTGCAAACCACTCTTCTTCAAGGCTTGATTTTGGTCGAGTAAGCGCTTTTGCATTCCTTCTCCACAATCTACCAAAAGTGCACCACCAGGAGTCATCACAAAGGAGCCAGAAACGGCCCGGTCATGTGAAAAACGGGCCGACGAAGTACCCAACACGTGCAGTTCAAACATTGTGACCGTACTCTCGGACACGCTCATCCCTCATCAAGGGTTCACGGGTCTTCAGGGATTGGGGTTGGCGGAAACCAGCGAAGAATAACAACATCTTCGATACCTCGCACCCAATGCCAGGGCACTGCAACATTGACTCCTCCAGCAACTATTTCTTCTGGGCAATCCACCACAAAAAGGTGAGAAGTTGACCAATGGTCTACTTCAATAACGGTGTCATGAACGATTCCAAGCCTTCTTCCATCGGGAAGAAAAACTGGAAGACCACGCAAAGTCGTGACTAATGCCTCCGCCATTGTATCACTACGGATGGTCAAGGTCAATCAAAGTTGCCGCTGAGTTAAGTCAAACTCAGTTATTTGCCACGGTTGAGGTTAGCCTTCAGACTTGGGCGTAATTTCTCTGCACCCTTACCTTTGTTGTATAATCCACGACCTCGCTTTCCGGCACTGGTCTTACCACGGTGGACTCGGCCACGATGTCGGCTGTTTCCAACCCAACTCAACTGCTTGTCAGCTTTGATTACTGGGTGGTTAGGATCTACTAGAATAACTTCAAAGAATTTTTGTTTACCGTCTTGGCCAACCCAATATGAGTTCAAGACTTCCATATTTGGATATTTCTTGCCGACACGCTCCTCAGCCAGGCGCTGAGTTGACTTTGCCATTGTAATTTTACGCATACCCATCTTTGACGGCTTACGCTTAGCGTTAATCTTAGACTTACGCAGGCCACCACGGCGTATTCTAGTGCGAACTACGGTGATTCCCTGCTTTGCTCGATATCCTACACGGCGAGCCGCATCAATACGAGTTGGCTTAGGAATACGCTGGAAAACAGGCTCATGACGCCACTGCGTCATGCGCTCACGGCGGTAGTCAGACGGGATGTTATCCTTGGGCCTTTTCCAAGTCTCCCGAAGATGGTGTGATAGCCCTTTTGACATACTCAAGTCCTCCTTAGCGACTCGCCGACTTACTGCCCCTTTATCAGCGGTTCGCCTCGGTTATATTCTGTGATGTTAGTGCTGGGCCGGGGACTCTCGCCCCCGACCCAACGTGTTAGCTTGTCTTGTTAGTGTCAGATTTGTCCCCCAACTAGTGGTGGCATCACCTGAACAGTGCCTACATCAGCCCAGTTTGCTTGCTCCAGTTCAGCCGGCTGTACTAGTCGGTTTCCTGCGAATACCCATGCACCCTGGTTCTGTGCGATTACATCCATCGTCTCAGCCTTGGTTAGTTCCATCTCAGCGTGCCCTGAAGCGTCTGCGATTTGAACGGTTGTTCTTGTATCATTCTCCATGTCTCTTTCTCCCCCCTACCTTAGCGGCAAGATGTGTGATTTCCAACCCTATTTGAATGCGCCATTGATTTTACGCCAAACTTGCAGGTGAGAATATTTGTGCCAATGAAATTTGACTACAATTAATCGAAGCGCTGGAAGCCAAATCTACTTCCAGCATCGCCTTCTTGGGCCAAGCCAAGCGCTTCGCCCAACTTATCAGCACTCATTTGTTCTTCTAACAGTCTGTCTCTAGCAACGCCAGTGATAATTGACATCACTTTGATGGTATCACCAAAGCCTGGATCTTGACGCGCACCCCAAATCACATTAGCATCAGGAGCGATTCTACTCGTCATTAGGTCAACCACTTGACTAGCCTGTTCGAGTGTCATATACGGGCCTCCCGTCACATGGATGAGCGCGCCTGTCGCCCCTGCCACATCAATATCAAGAAGTGGGTGGTTCATCGCCTCGTGCACAACTTCCTCAGCACCGCGGTCAGACTCTCCGTAGAGCATCATTGTCACGCCTCCATCTTCCATGATTGTTCTGACATCTGCGAAATCTAGATTGATGAGCGATGGCAAAGTGATAGTCTCAGTAATTCCTTTAACAATTTCAGCGATTAATTGATCCATAATACTGAATGCCTCATCTAGCGGAAGATTCGGCACATAGTGAAGAAGTCGATTGTTGTCTAAAACCAAAACTGCGTCGCAGGTTTTTCGCAATTGCTCCAAGCCTTCAAGCGCTCTTTGCATGCGTTGTCGCCTTTCAACATGGAATGGGGTTGTCACAATTGCTACAACCAATGCTCCAGCTCGCTTTGCCTCATCAGCAACAACTGGAGCGATTCCAGTCCCTGTTCCGCCTCCAAGCCCAGCAGTAATGAAAACTAAATCCGCGTTGTGGACAATTTTTGAGATTACATCGCGGCCAGCCTCGGCGCACTTACGACCCATACTTGGGTCACCTCCAGCACCAAGACCCCTGGTTATATGGCGACCAACAAGCAATTTCTGCATTGCCCTCGTGTGGTCAAGATGTTGTTTGTCAGTGTTAATCGCGACGGTGACTGCACCCTCAACACCCAAGTGAGTTATTCTGTTCATCGTGTTATTGCCAGAACCACCGCAGCCACAAATCAGGAGGCGAGGATTTGGAACCCCGTATGCACTTAACTCGTCATCTAGAAGTGTTGTTGTCGGCCCAGTATCAATGTCCTTGCGTATTTCATCAACAATTCCACTGTAGTCTTCACCACTTGCCGCGCTTTGTCCCCCATCAATGGACTTCACCGTTCTCACTACCTACAGACACTAACTCGCTACTTCAAGGGTATAAACGCTTGTCGGTCTGTGTTCACCTATACAGGCCAATTCTTGACCCCCTCATGAGGGCCACAAGCAGAATAAATTGGCTGAGGTGAATTAATTTCCAGAATAGAAAAGTTGAGTTTGACTACACACTTTGTGTGTAAAGGAGTGAGGTGAAATTGAATGAGGGCCGGAAATAGTCAAATGAGAGGTGGCGCTCGGCGGCCTGCCCGTGCTTAACTCAGTTGGCAGAGTGCCTGACTGTAGACTCGTAAATACAACGGTTGTATTTGGCAGCCATCAGGATGTCCCCGGTTCAAGTCCGGGAGCGCGGACCAATTTAATACGATGAGTTGTTGAAGAATTTCGAACTTGGGTGGTTAAATAGAGAGGGCATGGCGGGTCAACTTGGAGATGAGGCGGATGGCTGTCAGTTTTTTTGACCTTGGCATTGACCCTGCCTTAGTCCATACCCTTGAGCAACAAGGCATAACTGAACCTTTTGAGGTTCAACGTGAAGCCATCCCTGATGCAATGCTTGGCCACGATATTTGTTGCCGCGCTCCAACTGGTTCTGGAAAGACCCTCGCTTTTGGAATACCGTTGGTTTCACGCACAGAGGTAGCAAAAATTGAGTTACCTACCGCATTAATTCTTACACCAACTCGCGAACTTGCAGAGCAGATTGCCAAGGTGATGAAACCACTCGCAGAAGCTTTCGACCTTGATGTCCTGTCAGTGTATGGAGGAATCCCCTACAAAGTCCAACGCCGAGCACTCTCACGTGGAGTGGATATTTTAGTCGCATGTCCCGGTCGATTGATTGACCTTCTTGAGCATGATGCGCTAAGCCTTGAGCACACCCAAACCGTGGTGATTGATGAGGCAGACCGTATGGCAGACATGGGATTCATGGAGCCAGTTTGCAAAATTCTTGACCACTGTGCAAAAGACCGACAAACCATTCTCTTTAGTGCAACTTTGGATGATGAAGTAGCAGACTTGGTTGAGAAGTATCAGAACAACCCCGTAACCATAGAAGTGGGACCCAAAGAAGTGAGCATGGAAACCATGAAACACTTTTTCTGGTTGATGAAGAGTGAGATGAAATCAAATATCACTGCAGAAACAATTCGCAAGTGTGGTCGCACTATCGTATTCTGTAGAACCCGTTTGGGGGTTGAGAGGGTTGGCGCCGAACTTGAGGGTGAAGGAGTGGGGGTCGCAACCTTACATGGTGGCATGGATCAGCGTCAGCGAAATCGGGCTATGCGCGATTTCGTTACTGGCGAATGTTTGGCTCTGATTGCAACTGATGTAGCAGCCCGTGGAATTGATGTTGAAGGAATCAACTGTGTTATTCACTATGACCCTGCTGAGAACGGTAAGGGATACAAGCACCGCAGCGGAAGGACTGCACGGGCAGGGGCGACTGGAACTGTCATGAGTATTGTTCAACATCCACAGAAAAAATTGTGCAGTCGGATTCAAAGAGAAGCTGGAATTAAAATTGCTTTCAGACCACCTGACTTCAAAGAGTTACCATATTACGAAGTAAAGCATGTACCAGCACCTCGCAAAAAGAGTGACTCTGGTAGAGGTGGCAGGAGAGGCGGGGGTAACCGACCTTACAATAGGAAATATGGCAATCAAAACCGCAACTATCGCGGCCGAAATTCTGGTGGCGGCGGTGGCGGCCGAAATCGCGGCCGCGGTGGCGCCGGAAAAACGCCGCCCAAGAAAGATGGCGGAGCCCGACATGACCGCAACCCCCATGGCGGCGGAAATAAAGGAAGTAAATCTGGTCGCAAAGGTCGGGGCGGAAGGAGCAATTATTCAAGACACCAGCGGAATTGATTAAATCCCGTTCAAATTTCAACCCTCGCCGAACTTCTGAAAGGTGAAGATTTGGCTTTCAGTCTATTATTTACAGACACTAATTGAAATATGGTAGTTATCGCCGAACGGTTTAGAGATTATTATGAGTGATACAGAAGTGAGTATAGAGAGCAGATTGATTTGTGAGTTGATAGGCACTTTTGCCTTGACATTCATTGGTGCCGGTTCAATTATGATGGGCGGGGACATTACAACAGTCGCTTTAGCCCATGGTGTGGTTTTAGCAGTTGTAGTGACCGCTACGATGAATATTTCAGGTGGTCACATCAATCCAGCCGTCACAATCTCAATGATGGTTGTCAAAAAGATCGACAACAATACTGGATTGAAATACATTGGAGCACAACTTTTGGGAGCAAGTGCTGCAGGATTGATTCTATCTCAACTTGTTAATGGTACTACAATTGTACTGCAGGATGGCACAACACTGCTGGCTGCTGGACAGGGCATGGGAACCCCCTCACCAACTGATGGAATTGACCTGATTGGCGTGGTAGCAATAGAAGCAGTACTCACCTTCTTACTGATGTTTGCAATTTGGGGAACTGCAATTGACCCTCGGGCCCCAGCAATAGGTGGATGGGGAATCGGAATGATGGTTGCTGTAGACATCATGATGGGTGGAGGAATTACTGGAGCGGCAATGAATCCAGCCCGATGGATGGGAACCTGGTTATTCACTGAT
>CAUZFJ010000079.1:0-5923 GCA_963579105.1 Candidatus Thalassarchaeaceae archaeon | reverse complement strand
TGGCGGATTACGTGCATCTTGTGACTACTGTTACCACTGTATGTAGTACCGAAGTAATCAATATCGAATCCTGTTGGGATGTCAATAACATCTCCACACTGATTTCGGTAGTTATACCAGTATCGTGTGCAGTAGTATGTGTATGGGTATCCATTGGATGAACCTGTGAAGACTTCATCGTAGTTGTACAATTCAGTCATACCTACTGTCATCCTCTCATTAGCATGGTTGTTACCATCTGTTGCAATTCGGTAGTTGTAATCATATGGGTTTGCACCAGCAATATATCCAGGGCCTCTCTCTCTTAGAGATGCACCAATGGCTGTTGAACCACCCTTTTGATATCCGATATTCTCGTAATCATAGTAAGCACTTGAACCAGTATCGTAATGATACTCAATTTCATTGGTCACATCGTACATCTTAATTTGATAAGAGCACTTGTATTGTTGACCAAATCCGCAATTCATGTCATGCCACTCAACGGTAAATACCTGAGTTGGCGTTCCAATTTGATAACTCGTAGCAGTGGCGTTGTTCCAGTTGTTGTTGTTATCCTGTGCGTGAATACTGTATTCAACAGTGTTCTCACGGTCTGTGCCTGGAATGTTTGCCGACCAATCGCAAGGAGCCAATTCGCACTGAGAGCGAGTCTTGCCTGCTTCCTGCGACATAGCGCGAGTAATCCAATTACCCCATGACTGGCTAGTATCATTGAATACACGGTACAGAAGATGTGGTCCTTCAAGGACACCATTTGCATCTACACCAGTTGAAACATTCACACCTGTTGGAGGGTCTCCAGCATCTGCTATGCCTACTGTTACTGTCCTGTCATCCTCACTGTGAGTATCCATTAATCCTGTGTGATCAAAGGTTGGTGGATAGATATCAGGCATTGGCCTAACTGGGCTTACCTTTTGCATGATTACAGTGTTTGAAGACCAACGACCATCGTAACCTGGAGCCATCCAGCCGTTGAATTGGCGGTCATAGCGGTAGGTACTGTATGAGTAGAGGCAGTAAGGACTACTGCTGCTGCTGCTCAAGAAGTACAGTGGGTGGTTGTTACTGTTAACACAGAAATGGTTTCTTGTGTTGCGGCTTGATGTGTAACTTGCGTTAACACTCAATGTTCCGAACTTCATGGTGATGTCACCAGGAATTGGTACTGCCGAGTAACAGTCATCGCAATTGCGACCACCGCCATTTGCACCTACTGCTGCGCTTGTGACAGGTTGGTCAATTCCAGTTTCATCACCTAATCCGACCATTGTGAATGCGCCTTCTGCGGCATTGTACCACCAAATGGTGGACATGCCTGGGCCGTCAATTCCACTTAGTGTCAAGCCAGAATCTTTTGCATTTGTCACTTTACAGGTTGCAGACTGCGCACAATTACTGTATGAGTAGCCGCTAATAGTTGGGCTGTATCTCATCTGGTACGCTGCATTAGTGTTGAAACACTGATTATTACCTGAGCCACACGAGGAAGTATCATACTCCCAAATGTATTCTTGGGTATCTTCGTAGTATGTAAGTTGCTCATCCATGTATCGATAAACCGAATAGTATCGGTAATTGGTTAATTGGTCAATCTTTAGTTGCCACTTGGTGTTAGCAGTTCCATCACTACTGAAAGCCTCTGCATTCTCATCTGCTTGCACGAAATAGTTGTAAGGGGAACTTGGAGCAGTTACACTGCTTGGGGTACCAGTTCCTCCTAAGGGCAAGGTCTTGAAATTGGGATTACCGGTTGTTCCGGCAAGTGTACCTTTCAAGTCCTGGAATGCCCAGAAATATTCAACATATTCTTCATCCTGAACCGCAGGTATTACGGCTCGGAAATTACACCAGTAACCAGCAAGACAAGTACCTAAGGTGGTAGCATGGACATTGGTCCAACTACCGTTGTCAACACTGTAACTTAGTGATGGGCCACCACTAGATGTGGTATCAACACCAGTTGTGTCTTTAAGTTGTAGCCAGAAGGTTCTCTGCTCTGCACGGTGAGTTGTAAGACCGGTGTAAGGCACAAATGTGTCCTCTGGAGGTTCGGTATCAGAACCGCCACTGTAGTCCAGATGCAAATGTGGATACTTTGCGTTGCTTGTGCAACCATAGTAACTGTAGTAACCAGTACTACACCAATACCAGAACGGTGCATTAGCGGTATTTCTCAGACCAAGTCCAAGGATGTTTCCGCTTGAACCTGCTCCATTACCGTCAACTGCATCTTGTACGTCATCGACTCCATTTGTGTTCATTCCAATGGATCTAACGTTTCCGCCGTTCCAATAGTAACCTGGGTCAGCCAATGTCGTGGTCGAAGACGAAGCTGCGCTGTTTCTAATATAGCGATTCAAATTTCTACCACTACTGTATAGGTAACTACTCGGATCAATCATATTACTAGATTGACTAGAACCAGACTTCAGTACAGCAACTTCGAAATTACGTGCCCCACTCTGATATCTACCAACGCTAGATTTGAAATCTACGCTGTTAACAGTCGCACCGGTTGGTAACGCACTATTGAAGTCAAAGCGATACCAAGTATATCGGTAGTACCAGGTGTAACTGCCCGATGTGCAGGTGTTAGCTGAAGACCCTGAACCTCTGCAAGTATACCCCAAGTTAGAGTTAGCGAATGCATATTCGTATGTGGATGTGTACCAACCCCATCGAGTGATGCGGTAGTAGTATGCATATCCAGCACGCTGAGAACCCTTATCCATAGTTGGATCAATAGCAATAGGGAACGAGCGATTATCACTGTCCATCAGCCATGTATTCTCAACAACTGTTGTCAGAGTAACTTCCTCTCCCTGAACCCGAATCACGTACTCGCCGATGTGAGGGCCTTCTTCTCCAGGCTCAACACTTTCAACGAGAGGTGCCGGGATCGCTACTAATTCCTCACCTGTCTCCAAATTGCGGATACTGAGAGATTGGTTAGTCATAACCAATTCTCCATCTGCAATTGGTGACTCACCCAAGAAGATCGCATATCCGGCTGGCAGAATCATTGTTTCTGCAATACCGAAGTATCCTGACTCCTTCTGGTGGTCAAGTAGAATTGGTGCTTCTCGAATGACAAGGTTCTGCTTCAACTGGGTTGAAGTTACCTTGTAATCAAGCGAAATGCCGGTCATCATAGGATACCTAATCACATTCCCACCAACGTCGATAGGCTCACTGCTCGGCTTTGCCATGTAAGGCTCTGGAGATAGCGTGTTGCCATCTAGAACCACTACTTGTGGCATAATACCGTAGCGAATGGTTTGCCCATCAACTACCATTTGGACACCCTGACGAGCATCGTTTCCGAAGTAGGTTTCGTATGTGTTCTGTGTTACACTCCATCCTCCTTCATTGGACTCGATTGTCAAGTCTATCTCTTCCCAGGAACCATCGTCCAAGTAATGGACTGGCACTGGAGAGACAATAACTTCGAAATCACCATCTTCCTTCAGGAAGGTTTTGGCGGTTTCGGTACGGGAACCGATTAGCTCGGCACCTTTGTCATATCCAAATTCATCATTATCTGCCGGATTAATTGTATTATCCGGTAGAGTCAGCAGGTCATCAATAGACTCTGCCCCATCGTTTTCAGAAGTCTGTAATTTCTCCGTTACCGGCGAAACCGCAGCGCTCCAACTCATTCCAATCATCAGGAGAGTTAGCAAAAGCCAACTGCCCCCAAAGGTCACTTTATTTTTGTTTGTCACCATTGTTCATACCCCAAACTGTCGTATGGCACTCTTTGGCACGCTTTGTTGCGCCTATAACGATATGGGTACGTATCCTTTGATGCCATGTTTTGGAATGAGGTACAGAGGTCTTATTGAATGTTAAAAAAAGTCGAAAAAAAATGTAGTACAAACGTTTTGTAACACTTTTTCCAATGCCAAAAGTTAGTTATAATTCCACCTCATTTTGTATATAAATATCCAATATTTTTGATTGGTTTTATTATTTCAAACAACTTGATACTTCTCGATAATCAGTTATTATTGGTTAAATTCGGTTAATCTGGTTATGGTTGATGATCGATTCACCTGTTCACAATCTCTATCCTTTTACTAATCGATTTCTAGTTTTGCGTTCTTAAATTAAAAAAGGACAGGGGGCCCTTAGGGCCCCCTGTCCGAGGGTTTCCCGCTGATGCGGGTCTTTGTGTTTGCTTGCTTTCTCTTCCGTTTCAACTTCAGTAGTCAAACTCGTCAGAATCGCCTTCGCCGCCACCGCGGGTTAGGATGAATGCTCCTGCGATAACTGCCACTAGGACAAGTATGCCGATTGCAATCCAAGCTTGGGTTGGGATTTCTCCGTCTCCACCTTCAACACCGATGGTGTCGTCAACATTCACGCCTGGTCCAGTCTCATCAGTAAATCTCAAACCTGCACTGGAGTCTGCTGTCTCCATGTTACCAACTGAATCAACTGCTGCTACTGAGTAGTAGAAGACCCCAGAACCTGAGTGTCTGTCCATCGTAACATCCATGCTCGAATCAGAAGTTTCGTGGCAGTTGTTTGCAGTAATTAGACTTGAAACCTCAAGCGATGTGTGTTGTGCTGGTGACCAGCAAATTAACCAGTGGTTAACATCTGACGAATCAGTGGAAGTCCATGTAAAGTGAATGCTTGATTCACCAGAACTTGTCGCATCAAGGTCAGCAGCACCTGCTGTTGGATCAACTTGACCATCTGCAGTTGCACTTCCTGAGTCAACAGGTGTACCATACAGAGAGTTACCATCAGTTCCAACTTCACCATTTTCTACGCGCACAAGGAACTCGTATGTT
Organism: Candidatus Thalassarchaeaceae archaeon; assembly: GCA_963579105.1. Classification (GTDB taxonomy): domain Archaea; phylum Thermoplasmatota; class Poseidoniia; order Poseidoniales; family Thalassarchaeaceae; genus MGIIb-Q1. The sequence continues at coordinate 1,115 of CAUZFJ010000079.1, read as the reverse complement.
GAGCCGTGTGTTCCAGCAATTGTGTGAGTTGTTGTGGTCAAGTCAAATGTACTGCGTGTGCCATCAAGGGCTGGTCCATCGTCATTGATATACAAAACACCGTAATCGTTTGCACCAATTAGTTGTGAGTTGTTAATTGCCCATGAAAGGTCAATTACACCAGCAGCGCCTAGAGTTGCGGCCAAGGAATCAATACCAATCTGTGGTGGCTGTCCAATAGTAGCGGATGCGAATACTGCATATCTAGATGATGAGCGAGATGGTAGAGAACCATCATTGCTCCATGACAGACTGATTGTGTCTGCATCAACCTGAGATTGAGTTGTACCTGTCATCTCAACCCATCCTGTACCACCCTCATACCAAAGGGAATGGCCAACTGACGGGTCGGCGGTTAGATTCACAGTCAAGTCTTCACTGTTCACATCTGATGGCGCAAGTTGTGCACTCACATCAATATTGAATGCGCAGATTGAATCCCAACCCGGGCTACCACTTAGCGTCTGGTCCGTTACAGCATCAGCATCTGAAAATTGTGCAGTGAACTGCATACTTCCAGCATACAGAATATCATATTCTGCATCCCAGCAATCACCAGAATCAATATTGGAAAAGTTATTCCAAACGCTGAATGATAACTGTGCGGATGCATCGGCACCCCAGTGGTCAACTACTGTAACAATCATTGTTGGAGAGCCCAACCACATGAGATTCATGTCAACTGTACAATCAGGCTGGCCGAGGCAGGCTTCCAACTGTGGGTCCATCTCAGAACCAGACATTGACCATGTGTACCCGAATGGGTCTGGGTTTCCGTCTTGGTCTAAATCAGGCTGGCTAAGGTGTTCTGCACGAGCAGAGAAGGTGATTCGAGTGCCATCAATAATGTCACCCTCAACTTCATCCATCGTCAAGTAAGCCGATGGGCCCATATTAAGAACTTCAAAGTGTCCAGTACGCATATCGTTGGCTGAGTTCATGTCATCCTTACAATCAGGGTTACTACCTGTTCCGCAATCGGTCAAGGGGTCTCCGTCAGTTAGCGATGCGTCAAGTAAATCGACTGTAGCACTCAATGAAACCATACCTGGGTTAATCATTATCTCGGCGCAAGC
>CAUZFJ010000078.1:0-5925 GCA_963579105.1 Candidatus Thalassarchaeaceae archaeon | reverse complement strand
TTTGAGGTTCGAAGATGTACCTTGTTTACGCATTGAAACAAGGACAAATCCACCTGCACAAATCAACAGCAACAATATCACAGCCCCAATAATCTGAATCGTTGAGCCGCCTGAACTGACTTCCCGATTTGGATCATCTGTTACATTTAATTCAACGCTATACGAAGAACCTGAAACATCATCTGCAGAAAGAAGAGAGACAACTACGGTTCCAAGACCCGGCTTATTTGCTATAACTTCAATTTTTAACGTACGGGCCTCGCCTGCTGATAATTCAACCATTTCACCGTTACTTACACTGACCTCCCAACCGTCTGGTCCAGTGACGCCAATCCGATGAGAAAGAAGGGCATTACCATCGTTGACAACATCAATTGAAAAAGCCGTTTTCACCCCTTCCACAATAGTTTCTGGCTCAACGTAATTTTCCCACATTACATTCTTCGTGGTTGCAGTTTTCAGAGTTACAGTATCTGATATTTGGATATCGTCTATTGTTAATTGCATAGTCACCGCTGGTTCACTTCCAGCATCAGTACTAGGTGGCATCACAATTAGACATTCAACACGTTCACCACTACTTGGTGCAACTTCAGGTATTGGATCACACATTCCAGTCCATGCACTTGATGGAAGTAACAATTGAGTTATTGGGGTCCAAGGTTGGGCTCCGCTATTTGTCACAAGCCAAACCAATCTGAAACCAGGCATACCTACGGCGTGGTCTCCCAGGCCATATATGCTCGAAGACCTAGTACCATCTGCTAAAATTATCTCATCAAAATTGATACTTGGCTGAGGTACTGATTGAACATCCAAATAGCCATCCCATTCAACCCGGAATCCTGAACTGTCGAACATTATCAATTGAATAGGGCCTGCCGCGGCTACTCCGTTTCCTTGCAAACCGATGACAAGGGATTTTGTTTCTGTCGGTTGTAAGGTCATGGTTGGAAGTTGATTAGAAACCGCCCAACCGCCGGGCAATTCAACCGTTGGACTTAGTGTGAGTTCAATATTTCCTTCATTCATTACTGTGAATCTAAGGTTTAATTGGCTATCTGGTCGTAAACTGCCAAAACTTGACTCGTTCAGTAAACTTGCATTTCGGTAGCCAGCGACAACGAAGTCAAAACCAAGGACCCACATTAAACTGTCATCAAGTTGTGAAACTGCGGTTAAAGAACCACTCAGAAGAGTACCAGCAGAGACCATGTGATCTGAAGGCGGGACTAGAGTTACACTCGAAATCTGAGTGCTAGATGTTGCGAGGTAACCAGATGACGCTGCTGGTGAGCCAGCAATTGAACCAAGTGAATCAAAACCAAGATGCCAGCCAAAAGGAGCATCTAGAGTCAAATCCCAGCCTTGAGGACCATTTCCTTCGTTATACATCGTCACATTAAATGAAGTATTTTCAACCGGAGACACTGCCATTTGGTTAAGATTGTCAAATCTGAATCCAGGCAAAATAGGAACATCTAATGTCAGTGTAATTGGATAATCAATGCCGTTATCAACATCTCTTCCAGTCACCGTAAATTGGTAAACCCCCGGCTCGGGTGGAGATGGATGTACCATCGTAAGCCCAACATCCACTGATTGTGAACCATTGAGAGAGAACGTTGTTTGGGAAAATGATTGGAACCAACTGTTGAATTGCTGGCTATCACTTTGACGAATTGGCTTTTCAACAGAAATTGTGGCATTGGTTGGTATCAATGCTGTATTTCTGATGGTTAGGTTCCATTGAGCAGTACTGCTTGTAGAATCTCTAACTCTTTCAATCACGCTTTGCGTAGTAACGCGAACCCCCGGCTCAGTAACACCAACGGTCACGAGAAAGACATTATTCCCCTCATCCAACTCATCAAAAGCATCTGTTGGGTCTACTTCAATGATGATGTCGTTATCTCCATTGGAAACTGGGGTCCATTGCCAATTCAAACCCTTCACTTCACCAGGTCCTAGACTAATGGTTTGGGTGCCCAACATCTGACCACCTGCGTTAGCACGCACCTGTAAATCATCCATCACACGGCTCCCCATATTGGAAACTTGAATTGTGAAAGTCACTTCTTCATTGACTTGTGGTATTGGGTCAGAAAGTGAAAATGACTGGGCTACAAACGCTGCATCGGGTGACAAATCGTCAACTCCAGCGCCACGGATTGCTAAAGCGTAGGTCTGCTCGGATTTTTGCCCACCGTGACGAACATCTGAGACTCTTACTGTCCAAACGCCCTTCTGGGCTTGGTCAATCAAAACTACCTCGACATTGTTGACATCGTCAGCAGTCCCACCAGATATTGAGCGCCCATTTTCAAAGACGTTCCCAAGATATGTGGTTGTGCCATCCGGTGCTGTGACTAGCAAATCCAAATCATTCTGCAACTGGTCAGTTGCCCAAGTACTGCCACGATAATCAGACCATGAAAGGACTATTTTCAGTTGTTGCCAACCATGTGTGAGGTTAAATGAGTAATCTCGGCTGTTGCCACTTCGCAAAAAATTACGGTCATCAACCCAAACTCCAGTATCACCAATAGTTGCTAATGAGCGCTGTAAATTGACCCGCCCCCAACCTTCGTCGTTGTTTGGAATATCTCGGGTACCCATATCCTCTGCGCCTAGAATAAGTAATGACTTCACCAAAGCACCCTGAGGTTCGGGTCGTAGTGCAACTTCCATCAGATACTCACGGATGAGGGCTGATGCCCCTGCTGCATTTGGAGCAGCCATTGATGTCCCTGAATATTCCAAATACCATTGACTTTGCCAACTTGAACTAGCAATATCAGTTGCATCTTGAGAGCGGCACGAGCGTACCCATGCGCCAGGTGCCGTCACATCTGGCTTAATGCGGCCATCTTCAGTTGGCCCACGGCTACTACTACTTGCCAATGTATCAGGAGCGCCGCCACCTCGGTTGTGATGATTACCTACTGCAATCTGATTTTTTGCGGTTGCAGGTGGAGTTATCGTACCGACCCCATTACCATCATTACCTGCTGAAAACAACACCGCCATCCCATCATAGGACCAATATTGGTCGTAATGATTAGTCCGGTCATCTACATCAGCACTATCAGTTGTATATTTACCAAAATTATTTTGAGAACCCCATGAATTAGTGTGTATATTTGCGCCACTATTGTACGCCGCATTTAGTAGATAATTCATGCTCGGTGAGTAGAACTGCCCATCACTATCTCTTTCCATCGCTTGGAAATAGAGATTAGCCTCAGGAGCAACACCAGAATACCCTCCTCTGCTCCCATCACCAAGAACTGTGCAAGAAACGTGAGTGCCATGGCCAGAATGTGTGTCTTCGGTAGACGAGTCACCGCTTACAACGGAAACTACCGCGTTAATTCTACCATTCATATCACCATGGTCCTGGTCAAGCCCAGAATCTGCAACTGCAATAATTTGACCACTGCCATTGAGAGTTGTTCCAAACGCAGAAACAACTGATGACACTTTCATGTGACTTTTTGCTTCAGAATTGTGCAATTCAAAAACTGGTGGAATTCTTAACCAGGAAATTGCTGGATTTGCGGCAATTACTGGTATGTCCTTTGCATTTACCCAGCCTTCGTAACGACCAACATCAAGATTTGATTCAACAATCATTTCTGATTCCGCTACCTCGCTAACACTCCACTGCCACTCAGCAAGTTCAATGCCATCAAGAAGTGAACCATCTATATTTGAACGCCAGCCTTCAATACGAATATATTCGCTGCCATTGATTGAATTATCTAACAAATCATCTGAGACAAACATAGCTAGAGGGACTGGGTGCAATGCTACGACTGAAGGCAGTGCTTTTACTGCTTGAAGAACAGTTACATCACCTTGAATCAAAAATCCAGAAGGTGGAATATAAGCACGGATTTCAGCCCCTTTGACTGAAATTATCTCTTCTTGGGCTGCCCACAAACCAACCTCCCCATCTACTAATACCATAGCCATATCAAATCGAAATATTGCTAGAGAAGGCGGGATGACTTGATTCAATCTCAAACCATTTGAATCATAGATTCCAATTCTCGTTGAGGCTTCAGTAGTGCGTATTTGTTCAGTTCCCTCAGTCAATATTGAATTATTCAATCCCCGAATACTGTTTGGATCGGGTTCAATCAAAATATATTCAATTGTACCCAATTCATTGCTGTTGAAATCGCCAGATTCTGCCTCACTAGGCAGAAGTGAGGCCATTGGCATCAAAAGAAGCAATATCAGCATCAATAATGCAGGATAGCGGTTTGACATCATGTCCCCTCCTTTAGAGGGGACAACCGAGCCTCTATATCAGTTAGGGTTCAGTGGGTTGTTCTTGCATTACAGCCAATGTCGCTCAGTTTTATCTGTGAAATACTCACTAGACCAATCACCAACTTCGTGGCTCCAAGATTCTTTCAAATCCGACGCATCGTAATATGAATACTCTAGTTCAATCAAAATTTTATAATTCGCCCATACAGTAGCACCACTAATTACCAACTCAAGGTCATCACCAGCAATTGAGGTATGGGCTGCAATTTCAGCCCGATAAAATCTAGTTGAATTCAAGACTTCACCATCTTCATCAGTAAATGTAACTTCAAGGGTCACATCGGTAATCGGTTTTGTACCATAATTATGCAACTCAACCATCACCACATGACCTGGGCCACTCTGCATGTAAACTGAGTCAACAGAAACTGCATCACGTGGAACTACCCAAAATACAACTGCGAATGTTGTAAAAATTAAAAATGCCATGAAAATTGATGCCAGTACCACATTAAGTGGGGTTATCACTTGGCTAACCCTCTCACCAACTTCCCTCACTTTTTCTAGTGCTTCATGGGCTATTTCAACCTCATCTTTTGAGAAAGTTTTTCCTGCAACCTCAACTAGTTCTTCGCCTTCGCTAAGCTCAGCCTCTTCGAGGCTTGGATTGTCCAAATCGCCAACCAAATTGAAGGCGCCTTCTGGTTGTTTCTTAGCCATTTTTTATACCTCAGAAAATCGTAAACAGCAGTGTAGCTGCAGCAGTTGAAAGTGGCTCTGGGAAGAGCCAATGTGTTGATGAACTATCAAAACCGGGCACTGCGTTTAGTAGTGATAAATCACTAGTCAGACCGTTAATACCCATTGTTGAGGCTGAAGGAATGAAACTAGTTGTTTGGGCATCTATGAGAACGGCCCTTGCGTCAAAAGTTTGGCCGCCTAGGTCTGCTTGTACCCTCGCAGTAGCGGCTATCCTACCTCCTCTAACATCACTCACCTTAACGATGGGATAGGTGCCTCCAATCCAAATTGCCTCTACCGTTGCACTCTGCAAGTTTTCACCAATTGCTTCAACCTGTTGAATATAAATCCCTGGAGTTGCAGGCACATTTGTTTGCTTGACATAAATGCGTCCAATTCCACCTTCAGATGTTGACACGGACAGGCCAAAAGTTTCAGTCGGTGCAATTGATACATGACTAGGCATGTTTTCTGCTAACAGCAACATATCCCCTCTGCTGTTTATTGCTCTGCCCGCGGCTGTCATGAACAAATCCATACCTTTACCTGAGGATGAATAATCTAAAGTTGGCATACCTTGGAAACTAGTATCCTGGGTGATATCAAAATTGAAAGAAGGCCGCACATCAAGAGTCATTGTACCAGGCACCTCGTGAATAAACACCGTAAGTGGCCACCATTGCCCTTCCGAGTATACCTGTTGTTGCATCATTATTGACTCAACACTTCGTTTGTTGATTTGTTCTTCTTCTGGCACCGTCATTGAAAGATGAACCCTCTGACCAAGTGCCGCATTAAAATCAACCGAACGAGGGATTTCGTTGAGTAAAACCTCTGACCTAGTAGCTCCAACTCGGTCAAGTAACATCGCGTGAACAAAGTCAAGTGTATGTGACATTTCAT
>CAUZFJ010000077.1:0-5968 GCA_963579105.1 Candidatus Thalassarchaeaceae archaeon | reverse complement strand
ATGACCGTAACAACAAATGGTCCATGGAGATCCAACCACGGTGCAAGTTTGACCCAGATTAATGCTGGAGCATACTCAACCATTACCAGTGTTGGTAACACACTCAACGAGAGTATGTTGACCATTGGAACTAGTGCGGTCATTCACGAGGGTAACCTCCTTGACCTAACAGTTACACACATGGGTGGAGCAGCAAGCAACGTTGGATTATTGATTAAGTCAACCGACCTTGGTCGCTCAGAATACGTCAGCCCATCGTGGCGCTCTAACATCATCTCCGTTGGAGAAGGTGCAGGTGGCGCAGCGGCAGTTACTGACTGGTTCGTAAGCCATCCACTTGGAGGCTACAACATTGCAGACGATGCAATGCCTGGTCCAGTTGCGGTCAACCCTGACCCAACTAGCCAAGCAATGGGATACATGACTTGGGATAACTCAAATCTGTACATCATGCTGACTGGTGTGACCTTCATGGTCACAGACGGTATGTGGTATCTTGATACCCAGCAAGGTGGTTCAAACGTTGGCGACAATTGGTATGTCAGTCATAATCTGCCATTCGAGGCAGACTATATGCTATGGGCAGAAGACCGTGTAAACTGGGGTATCCGCAAGGTTATGCCTGGTGGCAACTGGGTCGATGTTACAGCATCATGTACTGGTATGCAAGCAGCACCAGGATTTGGTTATCCAGGAGCCACCCCAACATGGAGTGGTATCTCTGAATTCGCAATCCCATGGGACTGTATTGGAAGCCCAACTGGTCGAATCAAGACTCTAGCAATCATCCAGGCCGAGTCCTCTGGTCACGTGCTTGGTGTTTATCCACCACAGCCATTTAATCAGACTAGTGGCGCTGCTCAGACATTCGGTGACTTCGGTACACTGCAATTGACTGGTGGCGATTTGGCTGATGGTACTCTAGACGATTACCTGCTAATCCACCGAACTTTCACAGCAACTGGCGCAACAACACCTCGCGCATACGATGTAACTGTTAAGGTAAGAGATGCAGATAACATCTATTGGGACTGGGGAACACATAGTTCTCTGGCAATGGATCAGAATCAGGATATCACGATAGATATCTTACGTGCAAAGCCAGTCATTGCTGACTTGGTTGATGTATCATACGATGAAGATTCAGGTACACATACAGTGAGTTTGACCAGTAAGGCTGCAGATTATCAGCAACCATCGAGTACACTGTCATGGACTGTAACTAATGATGCTACAAACCCAAGCAATGCAACATCGCCATACGCATATGATTTGACAGGTCAAACAATGACCATCACTCCAGATGCGAATGAGTTTGGTAACCAGAGACTATACCTGGTTGTCACAGATGGACACGGCTTGTACAGCAGTCAGTCAATGCTTGTTGGTGTAGAGAACGTCAATGACGCTCCAGTAATCAACAACCCACGACACTCAGCAGGTCTACCAGTATTTACTGAAGGCATTGATGCTAACGGTAATGCGGTCTACAACTCCTATGACGAACCTCAAAGGCCACATCCAGTGACCGGCGAAGAGCGTGGCTGGGATTTGCTAACCAAGTTCTTGGGAGGCTCATCTGGTGAAGGATTTGTTCAAGATTTGGGAATCGGTGACGGTCTAGCTAATGAGCAAGACAGGAATGCTGACAACAATACTGAGCAAGCACCTCAAACCTACACATGGACAGCAGTTACTGACCCAGTAGATTGTACACCATTCGATGTAAGCATTAACGGCGGAACCACTCTAGAAATTGACCTCAATGAGGCAAGTGAAGATGGTGGAACCTGTAACATCGTATTGGATCTTTCAGACGGTGCGTCAATCAATGATGCTGCGGCAACAATCAGCGTACCATTTACAGTACAACCAACTAACGATAATACTCGTATTATCCTATGGGATGTAAATAACGGCTCAGTCATCCAGACTCTAGCCCAAGATGGTACAGCAGATACAATCCGTTCAACTGGTACTTGCGCTGATTGTGAGGAAGATACCTGGTGGTGGTCTGTAGATGAGGACACAGAAGACTCTGACCTACTAACAATTGATCTGACCGACATGATGAGCGATAACGATAACACCAATGAGCAACTATATTGGACAATCGATAACTCTCAGTACTACACTGACAAGTGTCAATACACAAACTACTTCTCAGTAGATATTGACAATGCAGCGCACACAATGGAAATCGATTTGATTCCTGATGCAACCACAGATGCAACAAGCAGCGAGTGGGATATGCTACAGGATGCAGATGGTGATGGAATACCAGATGATGGAATTCACCAGAAGGCACCATTATCTGGTGACTACTGTTTGATGAACTTGATTCTTTGGGATTCTCCTGATGATGCAATACCAGCACAGTACGATTACGTACAGTCAGATGCTTGTAATGTTCTTGCAACTGATGGTGATGCAACTACTAACTGTTACTCACAGACAAGCAGCGAACATAAGATACTCATCAATGTTCACAACATAGAGGAATTGCGACCAGACTACAACTTCAACGAAGTGCGTGTGTCCCCTGATCCGTTTGATTTCAAGGGAATAGACGGTGTTCTGCGTGAGACTATGGTACCTGTATCAGTTAACCTACAGCATACCGATGGAGATGCTCCAATCAACTCAGATGGAACATACAAGTATCTCTACGATTTGCAAGTATCATTCTGGGTCGTTGACACAGATTGTATATCAGGAGGCTGTGACGGTAATTACCAGAGCAGTGTGAGACTTGGAAGTAATGGTCCAGGAAATGGTGATCTAGCACTACCAGATTTCGGTTCAGCAGTTGAGGTTGGAAATTATGTCAGACTGAACAAGACATCTGAGGATGTTCGTGTGTACGTAGACATAATGACAGTGAATCCATACACTGGTCAATACACTGACGGTACAAAGTACGAGAGACCAGCTCTAGAAGAGAAGAACTGGCCAGACAATGCAATGTTTGCTAAAGCAACCAACAGCGAGTTACCACTCATTGTGGAGACCAAGGCAGCACAGGCTGTTGCTTCGTTCGCTCCAACATTGATGGCAATCGGCCTAGTCGGCGTATTTGTTGGTGCTCTACTCAGCCGCTCTCGAGCGGAAGAAGACGTGGAAGAATTCGAGGAGGAATCAATGATTGACGATGACCGTGCAGTTAGCCCAGTTATCGCAACCATCCTTCTTGTTGCAATCACAGTCGTCTTGGCTGGTGTAATCTACGTGTGGGCAGGCTCACTCGCAGACACCAGCACTAAGGGAACACCAAGATTGACCTTCTCAGCAGAAGCAATTACTGTACAAGAGATCAGTGGACTACAACAGGACCAATGGCACTGGAGAGTTACCACATCATATGCAGCTACAGACTTAGCCACTCAAGCAGTGACAGTCTCTGTATTGTGGACCAATGCTAGTGGACAGCAAGTGTACAAGACTGCACTTGCACCTGGTGGTGGAGATGAAGAGAATGTGTACGGGTTCGCTCCTCGTAACAGCGAGAATATGGTAACCTTCTGGGATGACATATCTCACTGTGAGAAAGATGGTGCACCTTGTATCACAACATTCGGACCTGGTGACAGAATTTTCATCAGAATGACTGACAATGACGGTCTCATTGACTCGGCAACGATTGATATCCAGTACGAATTGCCTGGCGGCGCTGCGTACATGTTGAAGCAGTACAGTGCATCACCAACCAGCATCCGCTGAAGTGTGTAATACGAAGCGCCTTCGGGCGCTGAATGCAGGGATGCTTGGGGGCTTTGGCCCCTGAGCACCCGACCTTCCGTTGCAGAGCGTAAGCTCTGTATCCGGTAAGGCTGATTTGGCCCCGCCTCTGTTCGGCATCTGCTGAGCGGTGGTGGGGCCTTTTCTCATTTTGAGGCTTTAATTGTTAATATTAAGGTATAAATTACACTTTTTCGCCATCAATAGTCTGACAATGAAATGAAGTAACACAGCAGTTGAATCATTCCATTCATAAGAGACCATCACAACCGCAACATGAGTTGTGAGCATGGAATTACGAGCGGTTGTATTCGATTGTGATGGTGTGCTCATAGACACCATCTCTTCGTGGCGCATTATTCACGAACATTTTGGCACTAATAGTGGACCTATGTTAGACCAATTCCTAAAGGGGGGAATTTCTGATGAAGAGTTCATGGCTGATGATATCCAACACTGGAAGGGAGTTAATCCAAAAATCCATCGAGATGAATTAATACGTTGTTACCAAGGTGTAAACCTAAATCCTGGTGCTAGAGATTTGGTGGATGCTCTCAAAGAGAGGGGTGTGGCTGTGGCCATCGTAAGTGCGGGTGTAGATTTGCTAATAGGCTCAATTGCTCAAATGTTGCAAGTTGATGACTGGGTTGCAAATGGCTTCGAGTATGATGAACAAGGTTTCCTTCAAGATGAGGGTGTGGTGAGAGTTCCTGCTCACTACAAAGGAGATATGGTTGAGAAGTTGTGCCGTATCAATAACCTTGAGCCAGAGCAGATCTGTTCGGTTGGTGACAATCATACCGACCTTTCAATGATGATTACTGGCAGTAGATTCATTGGATTTAATCCAAGCAAAGAAATGGCCTTCGAGGGCTTTCAAGAAGCTGGTGTACCTATTGTTGAGGGTAATGATTGCCGCAACCTTTGGCCACATCTTTTTCCAGGGGAATCATTCCCTTCGGAACTTTAGATTGTTCCGCCTTAAGCAAATGGTACTGAAGCAGTCTTGTGTGTATTCAAATTGACAACAGTTAGAATACAAGGTTTTGGCTGGAATCCAAGCATTCGCATGTATCCAGTCTGGTCTTGCCAAGTGCTACTTTGAATCAATGTACTTCCTTTGTAATCCCCACAGTAATGTCCATGCACGTGTCCTGTGACAAAGATGTCTGGAATCTCCTCAATCACCATGTGGTCCTCTGGTTCTGGCGATAGTGGGGTTTTACCGCCCCAAGACGGCGCTAAATGGCGCCTCTCCAACATTTCTTGCATAGCAACCTCTGGTTTGCTGAATGTAACGTGTTTTATTGATGATACAAAGTCCATGATGCTCACCCCGTGATAGGAAAGAGTACGCACCCCGTGAAGGCTGAAATCACAAGGATTACCGACAAATGTGGCACTGTTGAAATATTGTTGAATCATTGGGTCTAGAGAAGGTTGTGGTTCAGCAGGGCGAACCGCATCATGGTTACCTGGGAGGATGATGGTCTCCACCCAATCGGGTAATAACTCGGTTAGACGAGCCACTTCTTCGTACTGTTTGTAGATGTCAACAATCTCTAATTCTTTGTCTTGGTCCTTGTAAATCCCTACTCCATCAACAGCATCACCTGAGAGAACTAGATATTTGATGGTCTTCGCAAGTGGGTCTTCGTGAAACCATTTCACCAATTTGTCCCATTGGGCGTGAAGGAATGTTTTGGACCCAACATGAATATCTGATATGAAAGCCGCAGATACCGCTTGGTTCTCTTCAGCGCGTCTTTTTGTGTGCTTTGTCATAGGTGCAAGATGGATATCCTCGACTAACAGCATGTCTCTGCTACCTGGATTGATGAAGCCTGTTACTCCTACAACATCGTCCTCCATTAAACCTGCAACTGCGATGGTGTTTCGACGCTTTGCCGCGGGTGAATCAGGCAGAGCACGTGGTGGTCGGAGAACACAAAATATTTCGCCGCTAATGTCTTCAACTTTGAAATGGAGATTTTCACCTTTGTGCCTTACATCATTGACCAGTCCAACGATTGTAGCAGTATTGTTGCTGCTTGAATAACGTGATTTGTTGCGGGCGAGTTGATTGGTTTCTATCGGTCTATTGGGTAATCTACCTGATGTAATTAGCATCCGTTTTATTTTTTCTAGACGGCTATTGAAGTGGGAAATAATGTCACTTAGTTTGCCTTCAGTAGTACTTTTCCCGGTGATGTCAAAGTGGATATCTAAC
>CAUZFJ010000076.1:0-6038 GCA_963579105.1 Candidatus Thalassarchaeaceae archaeon | reverse complement strand
TTACATTTGTCCAGCCAATAGTTGGGTCATCACCTGGGGGTGATAGAGAACTAATTCGTTCTTGACCAAGCGGACCACCGACACCAATTGATGCCAAAAAGGCACTCGAGATAAGCAGAAGTGACAACATAAGCGCTGGCCGAATATGCGTGCCACTGGTTTGCATCAATATACCAACCTAGTTTGTAGTTGATGACAATTGCCCTCCCTGCCACTGGGTACAGAGCGCACCCACAGGGTGCGGGCAGGTTGAAGAGAGATAGCATACCACGCCGAACTAATGACTGCAGTTCAGCCTGCAAGCCGCTTTAGTAGCGTTTTGATTGTGCTTGCTCTGATTGCAGTCACCCTATCCGCTGTATCACCTGCGCCAGCAAGTGCTCAAGAATCGGGGAAATACTTTCCGACTGGCCCGGGACTAAATTGGACAATGCCAGACACGCACATGCTTTTTGTCAATGGTACTCAAGGCCAAGACACTGCCTACAACCTGAATCGTGAGTATCCGTATTTCACCGGTGAACCACTTTTCCGAACCTTCAATCTTGGAACTACGACAGTAATTGAAGTAGAGTCAGAACCAGCAGAAGAAACAGTTGTACTCTCTGGTGAGGCTGATGTTTTTGTTTACTCATCACTTGTCTCAGACAACCCTGGTTGTCTCTTTGAATCGTTTGTACCTGGGGCTGGGGGAACCTCATTCACAATTTGGCTTGATGTCGGTACTACCAACGTAATCAATGGTGAAGAGACCGAAACTAAGGTGATGCAAGATGGATGGGAACAGGCTACTGAATTTCATGTCAATGGAACTTACAACAATGTCACTCTTGGAGAAGGAGATGTCATCACACTGACAATTGAGGTCGACCATGGTTGTTCGTCATCCCAAGGCAGAGTGTACTGGGACGCTTACCAATCTGCTACGAGGGCTGTACTTTCGGGTGAAATGTTACAACCAGAATTGGAAGCAAAGGCTGATGCAAATGGCATGGTAAGGGTTGAGTTCACACCAATTAGTCCATGGGGAAGTGAAGATTACGGTTGGCAATTCCTCGATATTATTGGGCCACTTGGTGGTTGGGAAGAAGCAAGGCATCTATCAACTAAACCTGCTGAAGACATTCATGTTGAGCATTTTGAGATACCTCATGGCAGTAGATTGGTGGAGGCAAATCGGACGGCATTAGTCTGGCTTTCAAATGCTACGCTACAACCAGGAAAATACATGATTGACGCTTGTTTTATTCTAACGGCTGGCGATTATAATGAAGATTGTGATTCTGAAGATTCTGACCACTTAGTTGCAGTTTACAGGTTTGAAGTGACATCTCAAGACAATGCAATCGCTGGGTCTGGATGGTTTTGGCTAGTATCAATATCAACGTTAATTGGATATCTTGGCCTACGACTGAAAAGCGGATTGTTACCTTGGCCGACATTAGTTCTCTTACTTGTTCTAGCACTTTCATCAATGGCTCCTGCTGCTTCACTGCCTTCACTAGAGTTTGGGGCTACAAGAGATGATTCATCTGCCCCAACCTTTTCGCTTCTCCAACACCCATCTACTGGCGAAAGTACAGTTTCCCTAAGCGACCTATTGTCCGGTCATGATGCTGTTGTTTTGGGGGTGTTCACCTCAGGCTCTCCTAATGCCGAGCAACAAAAAAGGGATTTCGACAATGCTAGTGACCGACTCGGAGATTCTGTTGCTTTTGCACAAATAGCAACTGGGGAAGGCGTACAACCTACCGACCTTGACTATTACGCTGATTTACTCAATAAGAGTTGGCCGTTACTAATTGATGAATCAAAAGGTGATGTCGCAAATCAATTACCTACTGGAATTGCTGATGGTGTCATTATCGTTGATTCAGCTGGCTTTATCTCAACTTCATCATCCGGATCGATGTCAGACCAACGAATTGTTGAATCGGTTGAAAAAAGTATGAAAGGTTCGGACCAATCAATGCTCAATCTATTGAATCTCCTGATTCCAACACTCATTGCATTACCACTTCTCATTCTTGCGTTCCCAAGAAAACGAATGGATGTGCCTGACACACCACTCCCTCCTTTTGCTGGGGTTGGTGGCACAGTAATGGCGGCAAGCATTGGCTTTGCAATTTGGAGCATCCCGGTTGCACTTCTGTCACTGGTTGCCGGGGGAATCTGGTCCTTTGTAGAACTTTTATTGATGATATGGCTTGCTTGGCAAGGCCTTAGTCTAGCGATTCACAGTGAAGTACACGAAGTAAATTTCATCGCCTCTGAAGTTCATAAAAGAATGCCTGAGCCTTACCGTGAATGGAGATTAGGTCCAGACTTTACACGAGATGTGTTGCTGGGTCACTGGCTTGCTTGGCTGTCATGGTTTGCTTATCCGTTGATGATTCCTCAAGGTATTGGCTCAGTTGCTTCCGCTTCTCTCACTGGTCTAGTTTTGTCCCCTGTGATGTTAATTTTCCATTGCCTAGTTGCTGGCTTTGTGATTCTATTACTTCGGGCAATCGCCTCAATTGGCGGCCCATTTTCAAGACTACTCGGTTACCTTGGACATAGTGAGAGCCCACGCTTGTGGGGTTGTTTGCTAATTGGCATGGCTGTGTGGTGGTTCGTGTGGTTGTTGATAGGGCCTATCGGAAATGTACTTCTCACCTGATAGTTATTTTTTGTGAAACTAGGTGTTTTTCACATAAATTCTACGCGCCTGCGCGAGCGCGGGGAGTTAAGTGAAACTGTAAATAAAGTGAATTTAGGCGATATCATCAAGAACCCTGAAAATTAGGCTAGAGGTTAATGTTGACAAAATCAATTGTTTGGAGCCCTAGTAGAGTACGAATGCTGAATGAATGCCCCCGAAGGTATGTCCACTTTCATGTGGTAGGAAGTGGTGGATGGCCAGGAGGACCACGATCTAAAGTCCCAAAGGTTGCCCACGCGTGGCAACTTGGAAACAAAAGAAATCAAAATGACTTGATGTTACGAACCGTAAGTGAGGGCGTGAAGGACTGGATTTTGATGAAATACCGGGGCGAAGTATGGTCAGAAGGGCAAGCAAAAAATGAGATGACTTCGCGACTTCGGAATAATCTGAAAAATAGTAGTGGAGAAATTGATGATGACCTCGTCAACAAAATGATTGGTGAGGGATTCGGCCGAATCTCAGCCCTAGATAGAGCGCCGCTACTTTGCCAACTTAGCGGGAATCATGTAGATGAGTGGATGCCTCTCAATCGCTTAGAAGCGCATTGGGTTGGTAATTCTAGAGTTTATACCGTCCCAGATTTGATTGCAAGAATTGGAGAGAAGTGGCATTTGGTGCGACTTTCATCACAAATGTGGCGGCGTGTGCCTTCTGAAATTCAACAATTGGAATTGGGTGTGATGTTGAAATGGGCTCTTGGCGAACCAAGTCTACCAAATTCAGCTGACCAGTTTGTAATTCACCGAATCGGTTGGGTAAACCACCGTTGGCTGGGATGGAGAAAACATGGGAGTGCTGTTTGGAAAGATGCTAGTCAAGTGATGCTAGCACACGACTTGAAGGAATTGCGGTTCATTCACTCAGTGAATCAAGAAGATGTGGATTTGGATAAACAAGCGGCGAATGGGACGAAGAAAAATTGTGAAAATTGTGGATTTCGTAATGAGTGCCCTTCGTCTGCAATCACTCTGTAGTACAATTCGGATGATATCCAAATGAGCAAGATAATCTTGTTTTGCTTATCTAGAATATATTATTAGCAACTTCTCGTTGTGAAGTTATGTGTCATCATATTATCGCAAGACCATAAGTCCGGCTGGAGTTATTGGTAGTCTAATGTTATGTGGCTCGGTTTTGTTGCCTTATTTAGACCTCGGTATTTTGGGAAATATGACCGGTATAGATATGATTCAACTCTTCACTGAGGTTGTTGACGAATCCGGGGACACAACTGGAGGTGGCATTGACGAGGGTGGCGAAGGTATGGGAACCCTCGGATGGGCGATTTTCCTGTTTGCTATTTCCCCATTTATAAATTTATTTTTGGGTGGTTTATCATTTATTCTAGCCTTGTTTAAGGTTGGACTTAGAGGCGTAGGTGTGTTGCACCTTATTTTCTCGGGCGTCCTGCTCTTCACTACCGTCGCAAGTGAGACCGATGCTCTGATTGTGGAAGTGAGTATGATGGATGTTTGGGGCGTGGGAATCTGGGTTGCGATGGTTGGTGGATTGATATTAGTGTTTGACACCAACTCAGATGATTGATAACTTGACGACACTTTATGCCTCAATCTATTGTTACACAACTATTCTGCTAATATGGATAACTATAGTGAATTAGCCCACACATACAAGACGCCCGCTAGAACAATTATAACTGGAATCATCACTATGATAAACAATATCCATTGCAACGCCGTCATCGACGTTTTTGTATCCGTGGCAACGGTTTGTTGTCCATAAGGGGTCATTATGACTGTCTGGTGGGTATGTGTATTCCCGCCTGTTAGGAAGAGCAAACCAAGTAAAAGACAGCACCCACAGCATGTTATCGTGAATGGCTCCATGTTAATGGCTTAGGTTGGATGATATTGAATGTTACCAGCAATTTCAATATTCATTTGAGGTAAAATATTCATGCACCGGTTCATGTTACTAATTCAATCTACTACCAATTCTAACGAATCCCTCGGAAGTTCGAAGAAGGGTTCCTTTCGGGGTTTTTTTGTTATTGCAATCCCATGTGCGCTGATGCATCCATAGGTTGCTCCACTATATTCGTAGACGATTTCTCCTTTGAGAAAATCTCTAGGAACCCAACTGTAATCTTTGCCGAGGACATCTTTGATCAAAATGTACTTTCTAACCATGTGTGTCCGAAGGGGTGTTGCATCTTAAATCAAAAGGAGGCCCCATTGATGAACATTATCATCAGGATGGCTGGAACAACCAAAAATACAACAATAATTGCAGTGCTAATTCCTTGGATTGAATTTTTTATTTCCATTAGAGCAACCAGTTGTTTCTCTTCATGTTTTAAATGTGGGAAATGAAACATACTACTACAATTATTACAATTTATTACCCCCACGAATTCAGATGGTGGTGATTGTATTTCCTTAGAGCAAAATGGGCATCGATGAACTGTCATGTTTTGTCTAGCGTCTAAATTATATTCTTCCATAAACCTCAATCCCACCGAAAGTCAATAAACATCTCTAATATTTTGAGTGAACAATTCTTTAAGAACTCCCGTTTTTCTCATATAACCATGACAATTACAACTGGAGCACTAGCAGCAGTAGTTAGTGCCATTGCAACAAGTGCAGCGGGCGCCATAATTGGTAATGTCGTTTCTGAAGACATATCCCGCAGACGTAACGAAAAACGCGAAAGCGAATAAAAGGCATCGGGGGAGTAATCCCCCGGTGCTGACTACCCACCATAACTAGCATCGAACTCATTTTCACAAGCAAAGAGAAAGCTCCAAATGCAGGATTGCTGACGCTTGTGCGTCTGAACCAGGATACTCTGTTTTATTCAACAGCACTACTCATTACTAGGCGAATAAACACCATCAGGAGCGTTTTGAGGCAACTTGTATTGTGCATCAGTTATCAGCGCGAATATCAGTGTATCCATACTCTCCAACAAATCTTTTGAGCACGGCTCCCATTCATTTGCAATTCCATCACAAGTTGCAGTGTCATTGAGAATGCCCATGTTACTAACTTGAGCCCAGTACACATACTCTATCGCCATGCAGTCGTATTCACAAGTCTCGTCATCGTAGTGATACCATGCTTCTTCTGGATAACTAGAAGGGTGTGCAACAAATTGACCACCTCGGGCTTCATCCATCGCCTCGCTCATCAAGGAAGAATCAGGCTCAAGCCCAAAAGCATCGGGGTAAATGTAGACATGACCACGGTGATTGATTGTGTGCATTATTTCCTCAATGGTTGCATCAGAACCCCAGTACCCTGGTTGGGTAGGGTCAACTTCATCAGCGAATAACACTGCACTGACTCCTTGACCATGATATCCTTGT
>CAUZFJ010000075.1:0-6041 GCA_963579105.1 Candidatus Thalassarchaeaceae archaeon | reverse complement strand
AATTGGCCATCGGCTCCTGCTGTCCGGCCAAAATGACCACCTGAGGCAGTCGGTGAGTAAATTGGTCTCAGCAAATCCAATGTATTGATGATTGATTTAGGGGTGAAATCAAATTCTTTCTGGACTCTTCTATAAATTTCAGAATTTGACAGAGTTGAAGTCCCAAATGTATCTACTCGAATACTAACTGGTTCAGCGACTCCAATAACATACGCAAGTTGAATTTCACAACGCTCGGCAAGGCCTGCTGCTACGACATGTTTTGCTGCCCATCGTGCCGCGTAAGATCCTGAGCGGTCAACCTTACTCGGGTCTTTCCCAGAGAAAGCCCCACCTCCATGGCGTCCCATGCCACCATAAGTGTCAACGATTACTTTCCGACCCGTAAGCCCAGCGTCAGTCTGTGGTCCACCAGGGTCTGCGAATCTTCCGGTCCCGTTAACAATAATCTTGGTATTCTCATCCAATAGTGAACTTGGTAATGCATGCTCAATAACATGCTTGGTGATTTGTGATTTTACAAATTTTAGTTCTTCTTTCTCATCGCCACCAAATCGATCTTTCAAGCGATTATCATGTTGAATGGCAATTATCACAGTGTGAACCCTACTTGGTTTTCCAGACTCATCATACTCAATCGTCACCTGACTTTTGCCATCTGGCCTTACCCAAGAAAGGTGGCCTTCCGCTTCAACGGGTAATTCACGAACATTCTTCAAACGTCGCGACAACCTTTGTGATAACGCGGCTGCGAGAGGGAAATAACGGCCTTTTAACTCATCATATTCTTCGGTCTCAGTGCAAGCATAACCAAACATCAACCCTTGATCCCCGGCCCCATTTCGGTCAACTCCTTTTGCAATATCGGGTGCTTGAGTTGAGATTAATTTTTGAACCTTACACTGCGAATTTGAGGTAGCATTTAAGCCAATCTCATGGTCATTATATCCAATCATCTCAGCAGTTTTTCTAGCAATTGATTCGTAGTCAGGAGTAGTACCATCAAGACGGACTTCCCCTGCTAAGACAATATGTCCCATACCGTCAACCGTTTTCACCAACGTTTCAACCGCAACACGAGCAGTTGGGTCTACTTTCAAGCAAGCATCAACAATGGCATCAGAAATAGCATCACATAACTTGTCCGGGTGGCCACAAGTTACCGACTCGGAGGTGAATAAGAGCCCTTGACTTCCCATGTTCTCAGGGCGCTCGGTGGACGCCTAATAACCTGACCGCAAAAGAATGAAATTTGTTAATTAAAGGGAGTCAAGCCTTTGGTTACAGATTGTCAATCCAGATTCATCACCAATGGCTTCAAATTTCTGTTTTAAATTTATCAAAATTATCATTGCTTCTGCAGGAGGTAGGATTGCAGATAATTGGAATCCTATGTGCCCAATCGTTGGCATTGGTGGCTGCAATTCCCAAGAAGATTGTAATAACCTTGATTTTTCATTATCAGTAATGACCGGATTTCTCAACTGCGCTAACACTAACTCAGCATAGAGGAGAGGATGGGGTTGGCTAGATTCAGAACCAATATTTGAGAGTAATAATTCCACCTCAGATGGCACTGGCCAGCCAACACCTGATTGGTCTGCAACACGGCATTGAATCCGAGCATAACTTGCCGCCCACAGATTCTGACGGAGTTTTGAAGCACCTGCAAGTACCTTGGGAATATCTGAGAGAGAGACTTCCTTACCTTGGCGTAAAGCCAATTCAGCCTTCCTCAACAAAACTTCAGGGTGCCCCTCTGGTAACTCATCAAGTAATTGGGAAACCGAATCGGGAGAGTGACTAAGCAGAACATCGTGCAACATCAGTGCACAATCCATACGGTCAACTGGGTCTCTAATTTGCGAAATGACTGCGATTAAATCTAACGCGTTGTCTACTCGAGCACCAAGACTCGCAGCAGCCAAAATGCACCGCGCTTCACCTACTGGGTTTCCGCGCTTCCGGTGAAGTCCACCCGCTCTAGAAAGGTGGTCTAATGCAGAGGTCAAATCTCCTTGACTACGCCGAAGTTCAGCTAATTCAAGATGCAAACCAATGGCCTCTGATGACAAATCATCGTCTGTGCCAACCTCATCAGCCTCTGGCGGGGATTCCAAAAGTGGCATCCCATCATGAATCTCGGCATTGCGTAACAAGTCAGCAAGAGAAAGTGCATCAGGATAACGTTGCCCACCTCGACTAAACCACTTATTTACCAAGGACTTCAATTCAACTTGAACCAAACTACCTTCATCGCCAATTGACAACACATCTGAGTGTTCAATTTCTGAAATTAAATCGTGAACTTTATCAATACCTATCTCACTCAGAGAATATGTCATCACCCGTCGCCGTTCACCCACAACACGCTTGCGTTTATTGCTTAGTAAATCTTCTTCAATTAGACCACTCAATGCCCTTGAGACGTGGGATTGAGCCATCCCTAACCGATGTGCTATACCGACTTGACTAAACCGCCTAGGCAACTCATATTGATCTTGAAAATCTGGTGCATCTGAGAGCGCAAGAAGCACTCTTTCGCGATTTGTGATGCGCGGTGCTTGACCCATGTCAAACCTTTGAGAAGGGGTTAGGTTGATGAATGAAACGACTGACTCTATCACCACAACAATGGAACAAGACCAAAATTGAAGTGGGAAATCAAACAATTTCTAATGGCACGCCTAAATCGATAGCGGTTGGTGTAAGTTCGGGTAACGAAAATATTTCTCTCCAACCATGCCCTTCTTCAGAGACTATTATTGGCCCACCTTGGGTAATGGCTAATCGGATTACTGCTAAGTGAAACGAGGCATATTCAATTACTGTCACTTATTCACCTCAAGGCTGGTATTTACTCCAGTCATCATCACTAGCCCACGCGCCTGCAGGAACATATTGCTGCTGTGAAGGGACCGGCGCCTGTTCACGACGGCTCTTGGAAGTAGCAACCCCCGCCATTACAGCAACTAGTACAACAATCCCAAGAACTGTAGGAAGTATTTGGAAAAGTTGGCTAATCAATTTACCAACGTTTCCATTTCCATAAAATATTGGGTCATTGAATGATTGAGTGTCAATAGTAATGACATCTGTTGAAAATTCAGGGTCATGGTAAACAGTTTCCCCAATTACAAAATTGTATCCACCAACTAAGCGCATACCGGACCACCTCCGTCCATCATCCCCATTGAAATCGGAGTGAGTTACTGGCCGGGCGCCGTGAATTTGGAAGAGAACTTCAGTCTCAACACCATCAACGGTAGCATTTGATACCCAGCGAACACGGCCTAAGTTGGCACCATTATCATCGAAATGTATTGCACCAGCACGAATTGCTTGTGGCCTTGACTCGCTTGTCATTTCCATCTCCTCACCACGCTGCACACATGCAGTGTCACGGTACTGTTTCATCTTCTCATGGACTGCATCTTGACGCTTTTCATCATCAGTTTTTTCATCTTCGTCTGATGTATTATCAGTGGGTACGCCGGTAGCTCGCCCTTCGGTCTCCTCATCAACATAATCTAAGCCACATTCAAGGGGGTTGCCTTCAACATCATGGCCTGATGGTGGTGGTGGTGTGTCTGCTTCATCAACTTGGTCAGAAACCATTTCACGTGGCCCATGACCAGCAATTGCCCGAGGTGATATTTTACCTCCGAACTGCTCTTTCATCCACTCGCCAACTGCATCAGACATGTGAACACCGTAAGCGAGGTCAGTTAGAATCACTAATCGGGTGTCATTTCTTTGCACACCATCAATATCGGTTGCGATGTCCCAACCCCGTACAACTTGGTCGTACTTCCAAGTTGTATTCAAGACATGACCGGTTACATTGGTTGTAGCAACTAATTCAGTACTGTCAATCAGATCACCTGGAACTGCATCTCCGCGGGCGAACACTTCGTAATGAGGTGCTGCTTGAACACGGATTTCTTGCTCTACTGTGGTAACGTGGAATTTGTACGCAATACGTCCAACGGCCATACCATCAACAACACCATCAGTAGACTGATAAGTGATATTTTCAGCACTAAGAACGAAATTTATGTCAACTTCATTCCCGTTAATGCTTTGTCGCCACTGAGAAAGAGTCCAAGTGACGTCTTTGTAATCAACCCATTTCAATAAACTCTCATGGCTAACATGGCTATCCTGTAATTCTTCAATAGTGCCAACAACATTTGGACCATGAACATCAAATAATCCATTGCCATTTTCATCAACATATTCGCCAGCACCGATTAATCTTTGATGGAAAATGGAATGAGTCGGGATTCCTACTCTTTCTGAAAATCCTCTTTTACCATCGTAAATATCTGCGATTCCCATGTATTTGGTTTGAACAGTGGTCATTCCAATTCTCCCGTCACCATAGTGTACAAACATGCGCGCTTCGCCTAACTTTAGAGAGATTTTTCCATTCTCCAAGTCTTGTTCAACTACAATCTGTTCGCGTGTGTAATCTATATCTTCACCTGGTGCCTTATCCAAAGGTGCACCCGATCTTCCTAATTGAGCCACAGCTAGGCCTGAACTCATCATCAATACTACAATAGAAAACGCCAAGATTGAACTATTTCTCAATACTCTCTTAGCACTCATACTCTTCTCCACCATATACTTGGGTGGCTCTACCCATATAATGGACATAGGGTTACAAATACCAACTTTGAATTCTGTTATACCATAAATCAAGCTATTGAATACTAATTTCTAGTCAATATTCTCAAATTTTTCTTTGAGTTATCTAATTCACATGAATATTGAAAAAAGGAACTATACGATGTCAATTTTAACCGTTCGTGGGCGAGGGCTTGAAAAAAGAGGGGCGCACGCCACACATCATGACAGGACGAGACGGTTCAGCATGGCAGCCTACTGCATATCGTACCCACACCCTAGGGCAAATCGCTGGGAACGGCGCAGATTACCTAGATAGCAGCGTAACCGTCGCAGGTTATGCAGAAGCAGTTCGTGGCCGAGGTGCCATTTGTTTTTTGATGCTAAGAGATGGCACCGGCCATCTCCAAGCATTTCTCAAAAAGGACAACATGGATGAAGACACTTTTACAGAAATACAGTCTTCTAACCGTGAAAGCATCATCCAAGTAACCGGAACAGTTGCACAAAAGCGACCACCTAAGGTAAAGGAAGGAGAAGCAACACCTCCTCCTGAATACGAAATTCAAGTCAGCGGTGCAACAGTTCTCTCCGTTGCTGAAGCTCCAATGCCAATGGGCGTAACCGACAAAGTCCACGTTGAATTGCCAACTCGTCTAGACAATCGCCACATCGATTTACGTCGTAGCCACGTCAACGCAATGTTTCAACTACGTTCAAAAGTTCTCCAATATGGTCGTGAACACCTAATTACTGAAGGTTTCAATGAGATGAACTCACCAAAAATTATCGCTAGTGCCTCAGAAGGAGGAACCAACCTCTTCCCAATAAAATATTTTGAAACTGATGCATATCTCAGTCAAAGTCCACAATTGTACAAGCAACTTGCAATCTTAGGTGGGTTGGAGCGAGTTTTTGAGGTTGGACCTGCATTTAGAGCAGAAGAGCATGA
The DNA here is from genome assembly GCA_963579105.1 of Candidatus Thalassarchaeaceae archaeon. GTDB lineage: Archaea > Thermoplasmatota > Poseidoniia > Poseidoniales > Thalassarchaeaceae > MGIIb-Q1. The sequence goes on along the minus strand of CAUZFJ010000075.1, from coordinate 457 downwards.
CACTTACCGCCATCTAAACGAGTTCATTTCCTTTGATATTGAGATGGCATTCGCAAATGATGATGACGTGATGGCAGTACAAGAAAGAATGATTCAGCATATCTGGGAAAGTGTTGCAGAAAATGACCAAAATCTAATTGACATGATTAACGAATGGCGAGCAGAGCAAGAACCCCCTCTCTCTCCAGTGACTGTTGAAGTGCCGACTCTACCATTCCCTCGTGTAGAATACAGTGAAGCGATTGAGATTATCCAAAATGCTGGAGTCGCAATTGAATGGGGGGCAGATATTGAGGCACAACATGCCGATATGATCGCAGCAAAATATCCGGGATTTTACTTCTTACCAAGATGGCCAATGGCGATGAAACCATTCTACATTTACCACAATGCTGACGAGAAGGGGCCAAACGGCGGTCAACTAAGCCGTGGTTTTGACTTGAACTATGGCCGTGAT
>CAUZFJ010000074.1:0-6071 GCA_963579105.1 Candidatus Thalassarchaeaceae archaeon | reverse complement strand
GCGATCAAGTAACGCTCCAGGAATTCGCGTCAACCAATCTTACGGTCTTGGCTGGATGGCTGTGCGAGACAATGATGGCGCAGTTCATCACGATGATGTACCAGAAAATCAGTGGGTTAAAGCCGGTGAAACACTCTACTTCCAAGGAGCCGTCTGGTACGATGGAACCCAAGATGCACCTCTAGACTCTACTTTTGATGTGGCGGTTATCAAGCGAACACCAGAAGGTGATTTCCTACAAGCAAAAGACCGCTCCAACCAATATGGAGAGTTCTTCATTCCTGTACCTGTAGACACTATCAACCGCCCAGACGGTGTATTTTACGAGGTGCAAATTGACAATCCACGAGACCCTCTCAAGGTGTTGTCCATCAACGAATCTTGGCAGAGAACAATCCGAGTTGATGCTACCAGTCCTTCTCTAATAGAGGCGACACCAGTTGATAATGCATACGAAGCTGGTTACGATGACCAAGCAGTACGCATCAGAATTCAGGATGCTATTGGCGCACCAGAAGTATTGACTCTTCACTACTGGATAGAAGCAGAACATGACTCTAACCGCAATGGCAACGCTGACGTGGCGGAATACATCAACCAAACAATGACCAACATGACTGACGACATTGACAAACTATTCTTTGCAATTATTGATGATTCTGATAACCCAAATATGGCACGAGTATCTTACTATGTTACTGGAACTGATGTCGCAGGCAATGCACTACTACGTTCAGATGGCCCTGGATTTGATTATGACTTGGTAACTTACAGAACTAGGAAAGATATGGACTCGATATTCACCGGCTTACACTGGGCTGGCCATGAAGATGGAGAAAGGGCCTTTGCTGGAACTACCCAATACCTCACACTCGGACTAGTTGATGCAAACGGTTTGATTGACTTCACTGATATTTCCATCATCTTTGACTTTGAAGGTCCCGACCCTGAGAGAGACCAACAGCGATTGTCATACAGCGGAACCAATGCTACGTTCTGGACTGACGATGATTTCCTTGAAATTTCACCCGCTTGTAGCAACCTGCTTGATGAGTCATGTGGAGGAATTGTCACCACTAACGAAACTGGCTTGCCTTGGGTGATGGTTACATTTGCTTTCCAATTTTCGTGGGACTGGCCTGATGCTGATTTATCAGATGTTGCCTTGGAATTCACCCAACTTGGAAGTAGTGAACCTCGGCAAATCATTTTCACTGAGCATACTTTCAGAATAGAAAACGACTTGGTACTAGATGCTGAATCCTACATGGTAGAGGATGTGCAGGAACCACGAATCGGCCCTGTTTTTGATGGCAGTAGAGTTGTGCCGAACGACCGTTTACGTTGGTCTGGACGTGTTGTCTACGAAGGTAGCAATGTGCCAGCCCCGAAAAATTTGGGGATTACTGTTGAAGTCTTTGATGGCGTTCAATACTGGTCAGATGGCAGCCTAACTGATGAAGGCGGCTTTAGTTTAGAAGTCCCGCTTGGTGCCGCCCCAACATTAGCTTCTAGCGAGACTAGAACCTTCCTCGCGGGGGTAAGAAATATTCCAGGCAGAGGTGAGGACATGACCCGTGATACTGTTTCAACAACCCTCCAAGTTGAGGTTGACCACGCACCACCTAGAGTACTAGGAAGATTGGCGCCAATTGATATAATTGATATTGCCAACAGTTCTACACTTACTGAAGTTCCTGTTGAGTTCATTGGCTGGGAAGATGCTGACCTATCTGGAAGCCCACAATGGGTCCATTGGTTAATGCGTGATGAGAACCAGCGCCAGATTTCCTCAGGCTCCTCCCTGTTAGGTATGCTTCAGGAAGGACAAGCAATTACTTGGACTGGTACCGTTGACTTGATTGGCGACGGAATGAATCCTCCACTTCAGGATTATGAAGTCGGATTCTGGATTGAAGGTTGGGACTCAGCTGGTAATCCACTAGCAACCGAAGGTAACTCAAAGAGTGACCCAGTGAGAGAACCTGTTGACCTAAATGGTGACCATGAACTTCAATGGATTCGATTCGGTGCACTGGGAGCACAATTGACAGTTGAACGAATATCTGCTGATCGTGAGATTGTCGCCAATGGTGACAAAGTTGAGGTTACAGCATGGATTGCAAATCTCGGCGGCACAACTAATTCTGGATTTGTTGTTGGTTTCTACTCTGGCAATTCAGAAAAACCATTTGCGACTCAAAAACTGAATGGAATCGCTGATGAATCAATTCCTATTTCTGCAACTTGGGTTGCTGAAAAAGGCGTCGACAGAGTTATTGTAATTGTTGATATTGAAAACGAAATTACAGAAGTTGACGAGTCAGACAATAGCGCTAGCGTAGGAGTTTCTGTAGATTATGCATTCGGAATGGGTTGGGTTGAAGGCGCTCGCCAAAATCTACTCGCGGTAATTGGAATCATTATTGCAATGATTATTCTGCCTATTGTTGCATATGTCAGCATGAAAGGTTCCCTGACTAGTCGCTCAGAATTGTTTGATGATGATCTCATGTTTGATGATGACGATGATTATGATGACGATGATTATGATGACGATGATGACGACGATGACGACTACTGAGAGCCGGCGCCCTTTTCACACTCAGGCTTGCCCCGTCGCGTGAGAGGGGAGTTGATTGGGGTCAGATTTCAGTGGACTAGCTAATCCACTCCTTGAACTCACAGAGCAAAGAGGCTGGTCTCCAACCCCAATACAATCCGCTTCCCAGAAGCAGATACTTGAGGGCTCTGATCTGTTACTAATTGCCCCAACGGGAAGCGGCAAAACCGAAGCAGTAGTTATGCCACTACTGTCCAGAGCAATCAAAGAAAAATGGGAACCAATGTGCATACTCTACATCACCCCGTTACGTGCCCTAAACAGAGATATTGATAGGAGAATTGAGTCACTATCTCAGGCCTGTGGACTTCGCTCTGATGTGCGACACGGTGATACAACCCAATCACAACGAACAAAACAATCTCGTAACCCACCCCATCTTCTTGTTACTACTCCAGAAACCTGCCAATTACTCCTATTTGGGAGTCGGCTGCGTGAAGGAATGAGAAATCTACGTGCGGTTGTGATTGACGAGGTACACGATTTAGCGGCTTCTGAAAGAGGAGCGCAGTTGACAATTGCTTTAGAGAGAATTGATGAGTTATGTGGGCGAAGGGTTCAACGAATTGGATTGTCGGCAACGGTGGGAAACCCTGACGAAATGGCAGGATGGCTTTCGCCAACTACTACCCCAATCAACGCACCTGCTCCACGACCGGCTGAACTACAGGTCGTAACCGAGCCAACAACAGCGGATGACCGAGCACTATCACTTGAATTACATGTGTCTCCAAGAGGTCTTGCGGCTCTTCGCTGCTTAGCCTCAAAAGTGAGGGAAAGTTCCCCCTGTTTGATTTTCGTAAATTCTAGAAATGCTGCTGAAACTGTAGCTCAAAGAATTAGTAAACTCGATGAAGATTTGAACATCGGAGTTCACCACGGCTCATTAGCAGCCGAAACTCGAAACGAGATGGAATCTGAATTACAGAAAGGTAATCTGCACGGACTTGTCTGCACTTCAAGTCTTGAATTGGGTATTGATGTTGGCTCAATTAAGCAGGTGCATCAAGTTCAGTCACCACGCGCTGTAGACCGACTTCTGCAAAGAGTTGGCCGAGCAGAGCACGTTTTAGGAGGGACTTCAAGAGGCATGTTACTATGTTGGGAAAATGATGACATCGCTGAAGCGGCCGTAATTACTAGGAGGGCAATGGCTGGTGAACTTGAAGGAGTTGAGTGGCGGAGAAAACCACTTTCTGTAGTTGCTAATCAATTAGTACTGACCGCGATTGCTGAAAAAATTATTCCGCTTTCATCAGCAGCAACATTACTTCGTAGGTCGCCAATTTTCTCAGACATCACCGATAGCGAAGTACACGAAATCATCACCATCCTTGATGATAGGAGATTGCTGAAAATTGTTGAAAAACCAGCCAGTTCAGACCCCATTGATTGGCCACCAATTCTTTGGGCATTAGCGGCCGAGAAAAACTCAGACTTGCCTGAAAAAAGACCAAAACATGAGGAACTAGAAGGAATCACTGATGAACAACGAGAAATTTGGTCCAAGGCTTTGCGCCCCACCCTTCCAAAGAACCTCAAAAATGGTTGGTTCTCTCCTGGCTCACGAAGCCGACATTACATGCTAAACCATCTCTCTATGATCGCTGACGAGACTCGTTACTCAGTGCGCGATTCAGTCACCCGCAGAGCTTTAGGAAATGTTGATGAAACCTTTGTTTTATCTTTGGATTCATCAGGTGGTGAAGAAGATGGCTCACCACGGAGATTTGTGATGGCAGGTAGGACGTGGCAAATCATTGATGCCGACCCAGAGAAAAATGAGTTGTTGGTCGCCCCTGTCTCTGACATTAGTTCAGCCCCAGTTTGGGCTGGTGAACTCCCTGCAGTGCCAGCAGGTATAGCCCGTGAGGTAGGTAATCTCAGGATGGTTATCGCAGACGACCATGGCTGGGATGTAGAACAGCCAAAGGATGAAAATTTTGGCCCAAAGGTAAATGCTTGGCTTGCCGAACTACCCAAGAAACACCCACTCTCAAATTACCCGGTATCTGACTATTCACTAGGCACTTTAACAAATAGTGTCGGAGAACATTTGGATGCAACTGGATGTATTCCTAATGCTAGACACCTCACGATTGAAGCCCGCAGAGATGCCTTGGTTCTCAATTGCTGTCACGGCAATAAAATAAATGCTGCATTGGCACATTTTTTGCAAGCGATGGCATCTACTATTGATGGCAAAAGTGGACGAGCCATAATTGACCCTTACCGAATTTCACTTCAGGTTCCAGCATTAACTGCTGATTCAATGGTTACATGGCTGACTGAGACTCCACCCGAGGCTTTACGAGACATTATGCGAATGACTATCCCCAATGGAAGGAAACTTCGGGCTCGCTTAGTTCAAGTTTGCAAGACTTTTGGTATTTTACAACGAGGGATTGACCCGCGCCGAGTCAATCTCCAGGGAATCATCAATCGCTATCGTGGCACGGTTGTTCTTGACGAGGCTTTGGACAAACTATTCCATGACCAGATGGATATTGATGGCACAGTAGCGCTACTGGAAGCGATACAAGCAGGCGCAGTAAAAATAGAACAAACCACATCTGGGGCACTCGGCATCTCACCTCGAAGCGAGAGAGACCTGTTACTACCAAACTGGTCAGATGCAGAGGTCAGAGTGCGCTTAGAAGAGAGGCTAGTAAACGAAAGAGCCGTGCTGATTTGCCTCGCTTGTGGCTCACGAATGCGCACCCGCGTAGCCATGTATGGAGCCAAGCATATTCACTGTGAATGTGGTGGGACGATGCTTGCTGCTACCCGCGAAGGATTAGAAGAAATGCTGGCAGGCTGGGTAGCATCAGAAGACCTAACTGTGCAAGCGAGAATGGAGAAGAACGCCCACATTGTCAGGCAAAGAGGAATTGAGGCGCTAATTTGTTTGATGGCAAGAGGTGTAGGCGAAGAAACCGCTAGCCGAATTCTCAACCGAGTACCTAAAGGTGAGCGCGAATTAATGTTGAAAATAATTCATGATGCTGAACTCAATTATGCAAGGACAAGGAGATTCTGGGCCTGACTTTTTCCTGTGAGGCATCCCGATTTCCTGTAGAAAAACCAACTATCGCTATAGCCTATGGGCCACATCCGATTTCTATCTGCGGACAAATCCAATGGAAGGTCTTCGGCTTATCCAAACAATACTAAGTGAGATTATTATCCAGCCGGATGGATGGAATCAGTTCCGCTATGATTTCAATTTTCCTCGCCTAAGAAAAGTCAGTGTGGCAATTATAATCAGAATTTAATTTACAGCGAAATTATCGCTGCCGATATATTGCAGCCCAAAACAGCGCGATAATGGAAAAAAATGCCTCAAAGGCGGGAATGAATCCCACCTCATCTTCAGTTGATTGGACCTTCTCTGTGAGTATGAATTGGTCGCCAATTGTTGCATCGATTCGATAGTGGGTAAAACTCA
>CAUZFJ010000073.1:0-6078 GCA_963579105.1 Candidatus Thalassarchaeaceae archaeon | reverse complement strand
TCCACATCCCGAAGGGTGTTAGAGAGATTGAAATGAAGACCACAATTCCAATCAGAGTGAAAATTGAAGAGTTGGATGCGGAGACTGTGAAATATGCCGTCCAATTTACGAATGTGGCCATCAACACCTTAGTCCCAACGATTGAGAAAATACATCCCAATACTCCTCCAATCAAACCAATGCCAAGATGTTCACCGAAAAGCATTGCCCCCAACCGATTGTTGGATGCTCCAAGAACTCTAAGGGTAGCTAATTCAGTATCTCTCTCAGCCAAATTCATGATGAGTGTGTTGAACAAAACTGTAACCGCAATCAGGATGCCTAAGCCCTGAATCGCGAGGAAGAATTGTTGTTGTTGTTGCTGAAGGGATTCAAAGGCCTCAAGTGTATCCTCACGCATCGTAATACCTAACGAACTCTGGGCAAGTTGGTCGCCTGGCTCGACTCCATCTGGCAATTGGAGCATCACCACAGTAGCATCTAACTCCAATATTTCTGCTAAATCTGCACGATGGAAATACACGGTTCGGGAGATTTCACCACGAGTAAAACCAGTGATTTTGACATCAACTGTTTTCGTTCCGAATACAATCGAATGTGTTTCACCAATTTCCCAACCGAGGAAGTGATTGAGGCCTTCATCGATGAGAACTTCCGTTATGGCCTGATTAGCAGATGGTAAATCGCCTTCTGAAAGATGAACTAAATACATCGATTCGCCAGCCTCAGTGGCGACATTCTCAAGTCCATAGGAAGTCAATTGCCGATTGTCACCCTCAGGGGTACCGGGGAAAATAATCATGAGTTCATGTTCCGCATCATTTTCTTCCGCCCATTCAACAATGGCATCCTCGTTGCCCATTGTAAATACCTGAGCATCCCAACTCTGACGTTTTTCTAAACCTCCAAGGAAAATTTCACCAAAGGAGTCCATCATGATAATCATAGAACCAAAAAGCAACATCGAAAGACCCACAGCAAAGAAAGTGAACATCAATCGGACCGGTTTTCGAACACTGGAACGAATGGCCAATCCAACAGTAGCAGGTAACTTTGAGGTTAATTTCTGTAATCCCCTAGAGGATACCCGAATTTCATGCTGCCCACGTAACACTTCTAATGGCTGCAAACGAGATGCCTGTATAGCAGGCCAAATTCCTGATAAGAAGACAATGAGCATTGCATTGGATACGGTTTGTGTCACCAAAGATGTTGGCAGAGACGGATTAATAATGGGTATTCCAATGATGCCTTCGTACATTGAAACCATGCCGGGCGCACCAAACAAGACTCCAGGAATTGCCCCCAATACACAACCGGTGGCGCCAATAAAAATCGGTGCGATGACATAACCAGGCATAATCGACATTCGTTTCACCCCAAGAGTGCGAAGAACTGCGATTTCCTTGGCCTGAGATTGAATCAACCGCTGTAGGCTAAGGAAAATTGTGATACCTGCGATAATCGCAATCATGCCTGTGACGATTGGATAGGATTTCATCGCCCCATCTGCATCGGCTCGTAAGAATTCTACCGAAGTAACACCTCTACGATCATAAACACCCATTGGTGATTCGTCGTTCTCTGATACAATCGCTGAAATATCTGTGATTAGATCAGTCAAACCACTATCATCGGCAGCTTGTGAATCCGGTGTGCCAACAACATCAATCAACAGTAAATTTGAGTCGCCAGCACTGAAATTTGCAAGTGCTTCAAGGCCTCCAGCAGTCATGTATCCCGTCACAAATGTTCCCGATTTTGCAGGGAGAATATCACCTCCTATTGTGAAATATAAATGGTTAGAATGGAAACCAATTCCAACTACAGTATAGTTCAATGCAAAGCCGGCACCAGCGCTTATATGAACGGTGTCTCCCACCTCAAGATCTAGTCCCTCAGCCGCATGTTGATCGATGACAATTTCATTGGTAGTGGTTGCCATCCGTCCGGAGCAGCAATCATGTTCAGGGATCCAAACTCTGTCAACTTCACCTTCGTCAATTCCATGCCAAACAGCAGGTATCATTCCAATCTCTGCATCTTCACTGAAAAATTGACCATTAGATTTGAGGCGCGCTTCACAATGGTCCAATTCCAAGGTTTCACTCGGCCACAGTTCTCGAATTTCTTGGCATAGGTGATTGGAGGTTGTAGCATTCCAATTCCCAGCATTGTTCTCGACCCACAAATCGGGAAGATTGACGCCCTGATCATCATCGGCATAGATGTCATCGTACAGAGTGGTCGCAGAATTTGCGTAAGCACCGAAAGCAATTCCAGCGAATACACCAATCGCAACCATCAGAATCACTGCTGAAAGACGTAACTTAGTTCGCCATAGGCTTCTAGCCAATCGTTTGGTCAACAACATTGACATTTGTTCACCTCAATTGTTTACCTTTTCATCTGAAATGATTTTTCCACTATCCAAACGAATAACTCTGGTCGCATACTTAGTCAGAGATTCATCGTGAGTGACCATGACTGTTGTGATGCCTTCTGCCTCACAAGCACTCACTAGTACTTCCATAACCTTCGCAGATGTTTCTGAATCTAAATTGCCAGTCAACTCATCACCGAGCAATAGATTTGGACTTTTGGCCAAACTTCGGGCAATTGCAACTCTCTGCTGCTGACCGCCACTGATCTCCGCAGGGAATCGATTCATCTCATCATCAAGGCCAACCAAAGAAAGCAATTCTAATGCGCGTCCAGTGTCTCGGCCACCAGATAATTCCTGAATCAAAAGGATATTTTCCAACACTGTTAGATCCTGTAATAGGTTGAAGAATTGAAATACATAACCTATGTTTTCTCGACGGAATGTAGTCATCTTCTCTGCATGTCCTTTAGGGACATTTATTCCTTCAAATTGGTATGTTCCAGTGGTGGGGTTATCCAAAGCAGCGAGGCAATTCAATAACGTTGTTTTTCCAGAACCTGATGGGCCGAGTAAGAGGATTCTTTCTCTTTCCTCAATTTTCAGATTGATTCCATCAAGTGCCTTAATGGTCCCAGAGGCCATTTCGTAGTATCGTTTGAGACCATTAATGTTGACCAATGTCATTCTAATCTTTCTAAGCGAAAAGAAGACCCTTTGTATTAGTTTGCTTTGGATGGTTACAAGATGAAAAGTCATATCTAATTAGAATGATTATTGCTTCACTATTATACAAATTTTATTTCACCATATCTTTGGTGCAGGGGGTGATTCTTGAATAGTGGTGGCTAACTTGGTGCACTCCCGGAGGTCAAATAGTTGCGCGAGATTACACTTTTTTGGAAGCGCAGTAGATTAGCCCTGAATCGAGTTAATATTGTGACAGATATTTTTGAAGAAATCATGTTCCTCGGATATCTTGAACGATCTTCAACAGTTGTTTTGGCTTTAGTGCGCGGATTTTGCAAGCCAGGAAAAACTCCCTACGGTATGGAGGAAAGTGATGATTATGAGATTACAGAAATTTTGTCTGAACCATCTGATATTGATCCTGCATGGATGTTCGTAATCAACATCAAACATCCACTAACCCTTCTATCGGCAAAAATCGGTAAACTGACAGTTAAACCAGGTTCTTGTCTTAATGAAGAAGGACTATTCTATATTATCAGAGGCAGCCCATTGTCAATCAAAGTTGTTACTACTGCTGCAAGAATGATGCTAAAACCAGATAGGATTTCAGCAACAACGATTGCACAGACTGATTTCAAAGGCAACCAAATCCTATCTGAAAAACAGATGAATGTTCTCAGAATTGCGTACGCTGAAGGTTGGTACAACACTCCAAGAGAAGTTAGTTTAGGAGAATTAGCCAATAAAATTGGTTTAGGCAGAAGTACAGTATCAGAACACCTCATTAAATCAGAGGCAAAAATCATACAATATTTCCTTGAAGGGGACCCGTCATTGTTTGATGATAAATGACTAGGGGATGATGTCTAACTTCAAATGATTATCATATAATAACAGGAAATAGTAGGGTTGGTTATGAGGATTGTAAGTTGGAACCTCAACGGTATACGTGCCGCACACCGAAAAGGATTGGATGATTTCATATCGCGTATTGATGCGGATATCTGGCTTTTCCAAGAAACCCGCGCATTACCAGAACAGATGCCAGATGATTGGCAAGCGCCAGAAGGTCACGACGTAATTTGGCATCCTGCACAAAAAAAGGGCTACTCAGGAGTAATGACTTGTTCTAGGGTTGGGCTTGAGGAGAAAGGTCGTGGGATTGACACCAAAGTTGACCAAACACGTGACCCTGAAGGTAGGGTATTGCATACTAAGCATGGCGACTTACATTGCGTGAATATGTACCTCCCCAATGGCGGGGCAAATATAGGGAGGCAATTGTACAAAGACCAGTGGGTTGAGGACATGCTTGTTTGGTCTAAGCAATTTATCAATTCTGATGAGCCGACTTTACTGTGCGGAGATCTCAATATTGCTCATACAGAGGATGATATTTGGAATCCATCTGGTAACCGTAGAACTTCAGGTTTCTTAGAGCATGAACGTCAATGGTTCTCTCGTTTACTTGATGCTGGTTGGCATGACCTTTTACGAATTCATGTTGGTTTAGGTAAGGGGCCATACACATGGTGGTCAAATAGGGGGCGCGCAAGAGAATTGGATAGAGGATGGAGAATTGATTACATCCTCGCAAACAAAGCGGCAAAGGACTTATTCAAATCAGCAGAAGTTATGCGTGAGGGAGGCTTAGTTGTCTCTGACCATGCCCCTCTAATAGTCGATTTAGAAATGTGAGATTTTCATCTTAGATTCTCTCTGTAATCGGGTATAGCACTGGATTTCACTAAAATTTTGGATAATTAAACGGTCGGACAGACTTTAGCATAGTTGCCGCCCCGTAGGGGCGGAAGAGGTGTAAGTAGTGTCAGAAATCACGGTTGATGAATTGAAACACGAGCGCCTAAAGCAATTACTTCCAACCGGCCGAGGGGTATGGATACCTATTGACCACGGGGCGTCTGATTGGCCAGTTTCGGGTCTAAGTGATGTTGGTGAGTTAGTTAGCGCTCTTACATCTAGCCGAGGTCCGGATGCAATTCTGTGCCATCGCGGACCTCTTTCACATCATCAATCGGATACTAGAGAAAATTGGCGAGGTGGATGGGTGCTTCATCTATCAGTTTCTACTCGACATGGAGGTGAAAAATCAGACTTCAAAGTGTTAGCAGGTGAACCGAGCAATGTTGTTGTATCTGCACTTGAGAGAGGTGCAATCGGTGTGAGTGTTCAAGTAAATCTTGGTAATGAAAACGAGCCAGAAATGCTTGAGTTTTTGGCCTCAGTTTCAGATGAATGTCACTTTTTAGGTGTGCCCCTTCTAGGTATGATTTACCCACGCGGACCAAACTTGAATGTCTTGGAAGGTGATGAGACCAATGCTGTTGCTCATGCCGCAAGAATCGGTTGGGAATTGGGCTGTGATGTCGTAAAAGTTCCTTGGACTGGCTCAATTGAGTCATTTCAACAAGTCACATCTTCGGTGCCAATTCCAGTGTTGATATCTGGTGGTTCTAAACAAGATGACTTCAAATCAGTCGTCAGAACTGTGAGAGCAGCAATGGCGGCTGGGGCTGGTGGAGTGTGTATGGGTAGACAAATTTTCTCAGATTCCGACCCAGCGGCTAGAGTCGCTGAGATTGTTGAGGTAGTTCATGGGATTCCGTGGGATGCTGATGGGCGATTCAAATTTGATACAGACGAAGCAGATGATATGGAAGATTTAGTTGAATCATTCCGAGACAGTTTAGGCAAATTAGGTAATAATTGAGGTGTTTTTTGTGGAATTATGGCTTTCTTCAAAAGATGATGTGGCAGAGCATCCTGCTGATGCTTTGGTTAGCAGTAAGGAAGAATCCTTCCCGGATTGGGCTAGTGATGAAACTCAAATTAGGAAATACCAAGTTGATGATGGGGCAGTTACTGATTGTGATGGCAGAACCATTGGCGCTTTCATCCAAATCGAAAATGATGAGGGCCAAGCGGCAGCATTAGAGTTCGTTGGATTAGCTGATTGGTTACTCATTGACTGTCCAGATTGG
>CAUZFJ010000072.1:0-6108 GCA_963579105.1 Candidatus Thalassarchaeaceae archaeon | reverse complement strand
GTGGAGTACTTTGGGAGTGAATGTCGTGGGCTCTTTCCTACTCGGTGTGTTAATTGCCATGTCAATTATCAATGAGCAAGTTTCCCCTGAAATCCTTCTTCTTGTTGGCACGGGTGCACTAGGAGCCTTTACCACAATGTCAACCTTCAGCATTGATGTGATTCACCTTATTGATTCAGGAGAACATATGCCGGCTTTCAGTTACATGATGGCTAACTTCACCCTTTGCCCTCTCTCCGCCTTCATCGGTTGGAGATACATTCCGATGCTCTTCAGTTAAATCAGCTAAGAGTGATAACGAACCCTAGAACGTATGGTATTGTAGCGATTGATGACTTCTTCACTCTTTACTGGAGGAGAATCTGACCCAGTGTATGTGAGGTTTTCAGCATTATTATAACCCTCAAAAACCCAATCCAAAGCCTTTTCGTGTTCTGGATGACTAGCACTTAGGCACTCACTTAGTACCTGTAAATCAAGCCCCATTCTCTCAACCTCTGTAGTTGATTGGGAAAGACCGAAATCAATTAAAGAAATTCCATTTTCATTATCCCAAAGTATGTTGTTGGTAGTTAGATCACCATGAACTGCACCAAGAGAATGTAGTTGACGAATCAAATTTCCAACCGCGTGCAAAACGGACTTAACATCTATTTCACCACCTCTCAACACATCAACAAGTTGTGAGCCCGGCATGAGGGATTGTATCATTGTACCATTACTCATCTCACAGGCTAAAAGGTGAGGCACTGGCAAACCTGAATTGCACAGGCGCGCCAGCATTTTTGCTTCGCCAGCCATTCGATGGTTTGTCAGCCTGCGGTCAAGAGCGGGGTCCCGGTAACCCCTCGGCCTCCTCAGTTTACGCACTGCTGCCAATCCCAAATATTGGCCAATAGAAACTTCAGCCTCAGCGCCTACGTGGATGATTTTACCCTGTTCCCAAGCCAACATTACCCTGTCCCACCCCTTTGCGATGGCTTTCCGGAGAATGGATGCATTCAAAGCGGTGGCGGCGACCGGTAGATATCCCGGAAGTGGTTGAATGCAGAGCCTGCCGCTGGCTATTTGTTCCATAGGTGATGATGAATCAGATGCTGATTCAGATATCACCCGACAGCGAATTTTGTCCGCTAAAGAACAACTTGGTGACAAAGTGATGATTTTAGGGCATCACTATCAACGTGATTCAATCATTGAACACGCTGATGAAACCGGCGATTCCTTCCTTCTGGCAAAAAAAGCCGCTGACTCCAATGCTGAATACATCGTATTCTGCGGTGTTCACTTCATGGCGGAGTCAGCTGACATCTTGACTTCACAAAGCCAAAAAGTTGTGATGCCAAATGTCAGAGCAGGCTGTTCAATGGCTGACATGGCTGACCTACCAGATGTGCAAGCGTGTTGGAATGAACTTCTCAATGAATGCCAACTTGAAGACCCTGCAATTCGTGAGAATCCAGATAGTCCTGCGGGTGAGGGAGAAGCGTATCTCGTACCTGTGACTTACATGAACTCAAGCGCTGACCTGAAGGCTTTTGTCGGTCATCACGGCGGGATTGTGTGTACATCTTCAAATGCTGCTGGAGTCTTAGAATGGGCTCTTGAGCGGGCTGGAGAAAATGGAAAAGTCCTGTTCTTCCCTGACCAACATTTAGGCCGTAACACTGCTTTGGCAATGGGCTACGAAGAGGAAGATTTTGCAGTTTGGAATCCGATGTCCCAACCTGATTGGAATGACTTGAATACCTCTACCTTTGTACTCTGGCATGGTTACTGTTCTGTGCACCAACGCTTCACCGTTGAGCAGATTGATAATCTCCGCGAGGAGAATCCAGGAGCGTTGGTGATCGCTCACCCTGAATGTGAGCGAGAAGTTGTTGATGCATCGGATGCATCCGGTTCAACTGAGATGATTCGCCGCTTCGTCGCTGATGCGCCAAGCGGCGCTGTAATTGGCGTAGGCACTGAAATTCATCTTGTCAAGAGATTGAATGCACAATTCCCTGACAAAACAGTAGTATGCTTGGACCCCGGTGATTGTCCTTGCTCAACTATGTACATGATTCATCCAGCGTTTTTGGCTGATGTTCTTGAATCACTTGTGGCTGAAAAGGTAATCAATCAAATTACCGTTCCAGAGCAGATTACTGAGGATGCTATCTTGGCGCTAAATCGTATGCTTTCAATTATTAATTGATTTATTGTTTAATTCTGCAATAATTAATTTTCCCGCGATACTGACCATTTCATCACGTATTTGTTCAAATTCAATTTTTAATGATTGTTTCTTGTCAGTGGTAGAGTGAAGTTCTTCTTTAATTTCATATAATTTATTTTTAGTAGCAATAAATTCTTCTTGGATTAATGATAGTTCTTTTTCCGTTAGTTCATTACCCTCATAATCATATAATTCTGCATCATTCCAAAACTCCACCGCAGGGTAGTATTCATCAAACTTATCAGAGAAATGGTTGCGGTAAAATAAATACATGTCTGCCCGACCTACGACCCATGTCCCTATCCATTCCACTTCTTGATTCGTCATCACTTCAGGGCTACAATCCATAATTATCCACACGCCTTTGTGTTTCTTGGCATAGTTTTGTGCGCCCCGCTTAGTCTTGTAATGTCGCCAACCCGACCACCAATCTTTTTCTCCTATTACGTCCCTATAGTTGGCCATATCTGCTTCCCCATTATGATGTGGTTTCCTCATCTTCTCTCACCTATTTTCTATTATCACTCTTCTTCGTCTGATTCTGAATCGGCGTTTTCTTTTTGTCTTTGAATCATCCATATCGTTAACAATGGAATCAAGGCAATGATTGCGACTTGCAATGTCCTTGATGAATATGGCTCAAACGTTTCCTCAAGACTGTAGATTATCACTTCTGGCGGGTCTTCCCCTCCACTATCCTGTAACCAAGCAATGTGTCCTTGCATCACCTGTGGTGAAGTCTGGTTAAAGTCGTCCTCAGTATGAAGTTGATATGAGCGATTTTCCAAAATAATATGGTATTTGACGTCCCAGTCTAGTTCTGCTTTGTTCGGGTCTAATGAATTGAGGCCCCACTTATGTTGCCAAGCAACCACACCATGGCCAATTGATGGGTTTGCAACTGGGAAAAGTGGGTCGCCAATAATTCGCTGCTCTCCTGTGTCAAGGTTTACCATAACTAATCGGGTAACTGCTGACAAATTCACTTGCGCAACTAGGTAATCATTGTCAAAAGTAATTCCTGTAATACTTGCATTGGCATAGTCAACCACAGTACCTGTAAGTGCCAACACCTGTTCATCCTTGGCCGAATCAACAGTTGCGTTGACCTCAACCGATAGGGTATTTTGCACCCCATCTAGTGAGAGGATATTTGCGGTCAATGGTGAACTTTCTGTCACCCACGCTAAACTATTCCCCTCACCATCAATTAGAATTACATCATCATCAGAAATTGGTGTGAACACCTCGTTGTACTCGGTGCTCTGCAAGTCTATGATCACACCATCGTCAATTGCGAACAACTTGGCTTTCTCATTGTCGGAGTCATCAAGAAGGGCTAGGTCGGTGTAAAGAGGGCCTGTCAATCTCCCATAGGCGTGGCTCCCGGGATTTGAAAACTTAAGTGTAATAATTCTATATCCCTGCCAAATGATTGCGTGATTCTCTGAGATTAATACTTCAGTATCTGCATATTCAAGACCCCAATTCGATTGGTTTCCATCTTCATTCAAATTAAGACTATCGTGGTAATTCTTATCGTTCTCGATGTCGATGATAACTGCACTCAGGTTACCATTTTCGTCTGCATCAAGGGCTACCAACCAGCCGTCAGCCGCAGCCGCTTGAGCCGGATAACTAACTCCTTGTGCGGGGAAATCTTGGTGGGCTGCATCATACAACAACACTCCTCCAGTCGTCGCCAACAGCAACATCACAGCGGTTCCAGTTTGAGTTGTTGATGGTGTTTTTATCCAGTTCACCGACCTAGACATCCAACCTGTTAGTACCCGTTTCGGATTGTTAAAATCCGCTAACAACCACGCGAGGCGGGCATTGAAAGTCCGCTCGTCGAACCTATGCCACAACCAAGCATGACACTTATCTGCTAAGTTAACCGCTAAGAAAGATACAACAATTCCACCGACAATATCAACAAGCCAATGGATACCAAGATAGATGATTGAAAATGCTGTGACAATGATGTATGCACCAACAAAATGCCGATATTTCTTCCATCTCTCATCGTGGTCCCAGCGATGTAGTCCCAACCACACCGTGAACGGTATGCCAATGTGTAGGCTTGGCATGCCATTAGTGAATGGGTCTATCCTAGTGAACCAAGTTTGAATCTCCGGTGTTAGGTGATATGCTAAAGTCTGCATTTCAGGAATATGGTCGCCCGTCACTCGAACATTGAAAAAGAGGTAAAATGGGACTGCCAACGCATAGACAAAGAACATCGATAATAAGACCCTGTCTGCCATCCAACGGTCATCAAAATAGGTAAAATAAAGCGATGCTGTATATGTCAATAGCATATATCCTGCAACATAATAATGGGTTAATACGAAGGTTAGCATATCGTTGAGGAATGTCTGTTGAACCCACAAAACCAAATCACCTTCAATTGCGTAAATGAATGGCGTCATGTCTAGATGAGTATTGGCCATCAAAATACGGTCTAAGCCATCAAGCAAATCCTTCCAAACATAGATGCTGAAAACCAAGGCGATATGTAGCCAGTAGCGGCGAAACATATCAACAAATCCAGCCAATGTAACTCGTTTTCCAGCAGGACGGAAAATCGGCATTAGCAGAATTCCACCAAGCAAAGAAGCGGTGACCCAAGTGATGTAAACTGCCGTCCCTGCCATGCTGACTCACCCCCCCTAACAGTTGTGCTTTTGGTGTGTTGCCTTTGGCAATTGCCCTCGCATGAACCTTATCAAAACCCTACTCTTGGTAATTTATTTTTATCAATTACTGATGCAATGATTGAAGAATGACTGCAATGTCGCCACATCAATGAGTGATTCGCCGGTCTCCCATCATGATGGTACAGCGCCTGAGGAAAAGCCAGATTCGGCTTCTGATGAGCAGAAGGCGGAGATGGAACAAGCATATGCCCAAATGCGACGAAAACTAAGAATGACCCAATTAGCTGAGAATGTTAAACACAAGGTCATGATTCTTTCAGGAAAAGGCGGAGTGGGAAAAACCACTGTTGCTACTGGGTTAGCCTTATCCCTTGCTCAACAAGGCAAAAAAGTCGGCTTGATGGATATTGATATTACTGGGCCGAATATCCCAAAAATGCTAGGCATTTCAGGGTCGGAATTACAAGTTGAAGAAGGCCAAATATTTCCTGTGGTGGGGCCTTTTGGGGTCAAAGTAATCTCAATGGCATTCCTCTTAGAAGATGAAGATGCACCGGTAATCTGGCGAGGTCCAATCAAATTAGGGGCAATCCAGCAATTCATTGGTGATGTCGCGTGGGGTGACTTGGATGCTCTAATCATTGACTTCCCACCTGGTACTTCTGACGAGCCACTTACGGTAGCCCAGTCTCTTCCAGAAATTGATGGAGTGGTAGTTGTTACAACACCTCAAGATGTTGCACTGCTAGACAGCAGGAAATCAATTAACTTCGCTAAAACCCTCAAACTGCCGTGTCTGGGAGTAGTTGAAAACATGAGTGGATTCACTTTGCGTGGAACTGCTGAACCATCCTCAAAACTAAGCGTCCAAGGACCTCAAGGGATTGGTATCAATGTTCAAACTGATGAACAAGGGGATTGGTCAGTCGTTCTAGATCTCTTCAAGAGTGGAGGCGGAAAAGCCGCAGCCGAAGAATTAGAAGTACCATTCCTTGGCAAGTTGCCTTTTGACCCAGGTATTGTGAGAGGTGGTGACGACGGAGTTCACCGCATCGTTGCTGACCCTGATGGAGAGTCCTCTACCGCCTTCAAAATCGTTGTTGACAATCTACTTGAACAACTTGCAAAGAAAAAGCAATCAGATCTCAAAATTATCTGATATATTTTGCAAATCAAGAAAGGGCTTTCTCAGTGATATTCACTGATGAAATTAAGGTAAAAGTGCGG
>CAUZFJ010000071.1:0-6111 GCA_963579105.1 Candidatus Thalassarchaeaceae archaeon | reverse complement strand
CGGAGATGGATACGAAGATAGTGGTGAACGGGATGGGTTGACTGACTGGTCAACTAACAAGAGTGAGTGGGTAGATAGTGATCGTGATAGTGTTGGGGATAACGCAGATTGGGATGATTTAGATCCTACCGTTAACACTCTTGAAGAGTATTGTGTGAAGAATCCTGCAGATTACTCTAATTGTGACTCAGTGTACATTCCGGTTGATACTTCGAATAATGAACAAGAGTTGTCTGCTAGTGAAAAGCGGTCAAAACTAATCAAAGAATTTTTGGTATATGGAGGCGGTATTGGAATCGCTTTGATTGCAGGAATTTTGGCTATTTGGGGACTCGTCGGAATCGTTCGTACATCAATTTCAAAGCGAGCACCTGATGCTCAATACAGCCATCAGGATGCAACTAAAGAGCTGCAAGCATTTGAAGAGGGAGGAGAATTCAAGACCCGTGGTGGAATTACCGAACAGAAAGGATGGGAAGATGAAAAACTCGGTGATGGGGTAACTGAGGATGAACTATGGGATCTTGCAGATGAGATTGACAAACCTTCCGCAGTTCCTGATTCAAGTAAGTTTACTGATGATGAATCCTCACCGGAGGCACCTGCAGAAGAGTCAGATGACACTTCAGAACCAGAGCCAGAGCCAGAGCCAGTAGAAGTTGAGGACCAGCCAACACCTGAAACTAAAGCAGAATCTTCAGAGATGCCAAAGGACGCGCCTCCACTACCAGAAGGTGGTTTGCCAGCAGGTTGGACAACCGAGCAGTGGGTGTATTATGGGCATCAGTGGTGGGATGCGAAGAACAAACAATGAGTTCAAAACTTCATCTCAGTGAAAATCAACTGGTATTCGAGTCTTTAATTCACCCAATTCTTTACCAGAAAGAGTCGGTTTCCCGTCTTGTTTGAGATTATTTACTAATAGCCAAAGGATTGTATTCCAAGTTTTCTTTGTGGCATGAAGTTCAATCGTATTGCAAGCGGCTAGTTTGAGCAATTTGTTCTCATCACTTCCGGCAGAAAAGAGTCCTCTTACCAAAGTGTCTGAGTTAATCCAGTATGCTGGTGCTTGTCCTTTCATTTATCTCACTCCTGAAAAGGTGAAAGATTAAGTTTTGCAACCAACCCATTGACATCAATGTCATTTATTGAGCCGAGAGCCTGTTGAAGTGCATCACTATCTCTGCTAATTTGATTGAGTCTGTATTCTTTCAATAAATGTTGCAGTAAGTCATCTACACTCTTGTAATTCCCCAATGCACGCATTGAATTTAATTGCCTTCTTGCTTCAAAACTTACACTGATTGATGTCATATCTGGTGAGCCCATTTTATCACTTATTCACCGTGAATCAAGGCATCTATAGAAGGATGACGGTTGGCCTAAGGGCAAAAGTGTTTATTTGAAGCAATAATAACTCTAGGCAGAATGAGTAGATTATTCTCATTCAATTTGGTTCAAACGGTGTAATTTCAGTTTACTAGTTTCATTTACGCCATGTTTTCGTCGCAATTGTTTAACTCTATCAGATACTTCTTTTGATAGTGACCAGTATGCTTGTGAACCCTTGTTTTTCTTTGTCGGCTTTTTTAATAAGACAATTGGGGCACCTTCCATTGGTGCTGCTGCGATGGAAGTAGCTCTTGGGATCATAGTGTTGAAAACCTGGTCCTGCAAATGATGCCTAACTTCTTTTGAAACAGTGTTGCTCAGAGTATTATTTTGATACATAGTCAACGCAATTCCGAATAGTTTGAGATGAGGATTGATTCTTCGTTGTATCAACTTGATTGAATTCATTAGTTGACTCATTCCTTCAAGGGCGTACCATTCAGTTTGAACTGGGATTAAAACCCAGTTAGCAGCAGCAAGAGCGTTAATGGTCAATAAACCAAGGCTAGGAGGTGTATCAATGATAATGTAATCAAATTCATGGACTGCAGATGCAAGCCCTTCTTTCAATCTAGTTTCTCGACCGATTCTTGTAGCCAACTCAATTTCTGCTCCAGATAATTGAATATTGGATGGTAACAACCAAAGATTTTCAACTGTAAGCAACTTTTTTTGTGACTCTTTCAAATCTTTTCCTATGTTGGCTTGCTTCCATACACTTTGCATGGCGTCAGATATCATTTCAGGTCCGAACAAATAATCTTCAATAATAGGTAATTCTTCACCTAGGTCATTCATCAATAAGTCATAGACCGTACGTTCAAGGTCTCTTTTCTCAATTCCAAATGAGGTTGAAGCACTACCTTGAGGGTCCAGGTCAACAAGTAGAACTTTTGCCGGTTCAATCCCTCTTTTTCGATTGCCTTCAGCAAGGGCTGTAGCAAGGTTAACCGCAGTAGTAGTTTTAGCACAACCACCCTTCTGATTGGTGCAGGCGATGATCATTTTGTACGGGTCCATCTCTCTCCCCCCTCTCGTGTGGTACGGGCTCTGCTTTGAACCTTAATCATAACCGCGATTGATTGTGCATCCAAGTTTCAATAAAACCACAAACTGAATCAAGCAGTTTGGATGACTGGAACAGGCACTTCAGAGAGAATCTTGCGAGTAATGTGCATGCCAGTGATTCCTCGAATCTTTGCTTCTGGTTTGAGCATGATTCTGTGGCTGATGATTTGTAGTGCAACGCCCTTGATATCGTCAGGAATCACATAGTCTCGGCCATCAACTGCTGCTGATGCACGACCGGTCTTGAAGAGTGACTGGCTAGCACGAGGAGATGCACCGGTGATCACTCTGTGGTCTTCACGAGTTCTCTGGACAACTTCAACGATGTAGGAGAGAATTGCTGGGTCAATGTGAACAGTCTCCAAAGCCTTCTGCATTGCTACAACTTTCTTTGGTGAAGTGATTTGTTGCACATCGTGGTCATCCTTTCCTCGTAACTTTCTGCGGGCTAGAATAGCCTTCTCCTCAGAGCGGTCAGGGTAACCCATTGACATCTTCATCAAGAATCGGTCCATTTGTGCTTCTGGAAGTGGGTAGGTACCTTCTTGCTCAATTGGGTTTTGAGTAGCCAACACAACAAACGGTGCTGGTAATTTATGGGTAATACCCTCAATTGTAACTTGCTTTTCTTCCATAGCTTCAAGCAAAGCAGCCTGAGTCTTTGGTGGGGCACGGTTAATCTCGTCAGCTAGTAGAATGTTTGAGAATAGAGGTCCTGGTCGGAGTTTGAATTCTCCAGCCTTTTGGTCGTACATGTAAGTCCCCATAATATCTGAAGGTAGCAAGTCAGGTGTGAACTGAACACGCTTGAATTTACATCCAAGTGCTCTTGCAAATGTGTTTGCAAGTAGGGTCTTTGCTAGTCCAGGGAAATCCTCAAGCAACATGTTGCCGTTAGAGAGAATACCGATTGTAACCTTTCGTAGATTTTCCTGCTTTCCGATGATGACTTTTGACACTTCATTCATCAATCCATTTGAAATTGCACTTACAGTGGCAATCAAATCTCGGGTTCGTCCGTCTCCTCCCATAGTTGTCTGCATCGTCAACTCACCTCTCTACAATAACTGACCCGCACAGTTCGTACAAAAGGGTTGGGGGTTGAAACATCAACCATAATTCAAAGGTTACCTACCCCAAAAATGGTCATCTTTTCGATGAATGGCTATTAATTCAGAAAGTATCTCCTCTTCAATGCTTGAAATATTTAATTTCCGTAGTCTCCGAATATGTGATTCTGGTACGTCAACTAGGAGTACATCTTCTTCATCAACCCCACGACCAATTGTGACGCCCTGAATAGCGACTGCTAATTCGTCTCCCTGCTTGGCTTCGCTCAATACATGGTCGCCATCGCGGATAGATTTCACCCGACCTGCTTTTTCGCCGTCAACGGTCAATAGGCGCTGCCCAACATGGATTCTACCTCCTAGTACTCTTACTCCGACAACAGCGGGTCCAGAGCGCCTAAAAATATGGTCTTCCATGATTAATATCCGGCCAGGGTGAATGACATTCTCGCGGCCTTCTTCCTCTAATCTCTTCTTGGTCGCTTCAATCCATTCTTCATACTCTTCAAGAATGTGATAGATGATTTCTGAGCCAATATGTAATACTTCACAATCGTCACTGCTAAGTTCAGTTTGGGCTTCTGCTAATATGCCTGTACTAAAGGTGAGAATAACTCGCTCATAAGGGTCATCAGAAATAGCAGCACTTCTGATGTCTTTGCGATTGATTGGGCCAATAGTAGCCGAGCGGATATTTATATTTCGAGGATTACCGCTGACATCTTTCATACCCCTTATTTCGAATGCTAATGCTTCCAATCCGCCTAGAGTGTCTGCTTTGATAGCAATTCCTTCTTCGTCTAAGTCAATTGAAATTTCACATTCCTCAGTGATTTGGTCAATAATTTGCTGCCGTGATTCATCATCAGGAATAACTCGGAGTGTTGTTCCTGCGAGAATAGATTCAATGTCAGGGGCACTCAATTTTAGGCCAGCAGCGGCTGATATTGTATCTACTGAATCCCATCGGTCTCCAGCATCCCTCATTTCAGACATCCCTCGGGGTGAAAACATGCCTTTGATTTTGGTTACCAAAGGGCCTGTTGGTGTGGCTACAACAATTTCGTCTCCTTTGTTCATTGTTCCTCTGTGAAGAATAATATCTAGAGTCTTACCAAGTCCCCTCTCATTTTTCATCTCAAGAACAGTTGCTTCTGCACTTCCTTCAACATCTTCTAATTGTTCAGCCAAGAATTTTTCAGCCAAGCCAATAGTTACTGCTAGTAGGTCTTGGATTCCCTCTCCTTCTTTTGCTGAACAAGGGACTAAGGCAATATTCTTGGTAAAATCTGTTATTTGGTCATAACGTTCAATGTTTAATTCTTGCTCACCAAACTGGCCAACTAACTGCCAGTACTTCTGGTCGAACAGCGCTAGTACGTCTTTACTCTGCTCTCGAAAAGAGACTGCCATTGCTCTACCATACTCTGACTGCCAACCGTGGATACGGTCGACCTTATTGCAAGCAATCACAAATGGGGTTTTTGCCTGTCTCAAGATTCGCATTGATTCTAGTGTCTGTGGTTTACAACCATCAACTATGTCAATTACCAAAATGGCGATGTCAGCCAGCGAGCCTCCGCGCGCTCTAAGGGTAGAGAATGAGTGGTGTCCTGGCGTGTCAATAAAAAGTAGACCGGGCGAGTTGAAATTTTTCCCACCCATCAGTGGTGAACATAGGTCATTGAGTACCTTAGAAGGAACTTCAGTGGCCCCGATATGTTGGGTTATTCCACCGGCTTCCCTAGCCATGACTGAGGATTGCCTCTCACTACCAAGTGAACGAATATGGTCAAGTAGGCTAGTTTTGCCGTGATCAACATGGCCGAGGACCGCAACAATGGGCTGTCTCCTCTCTTTCATCCATGTCACCTGCCCCTGTAATCTAAATCCTATTCTTCGTAGACCCAATCTTCTGCCGACCGAGTCCAATCAACTAATCCTTCAGGGAACCAAAGTCCCAATTCAAATTTTGCAGTATCTTCGGCATCGCTGCCGTGGATTATATTGTGGCCGATGTCCATAGCCCAATCGCCACGAATTGTCCCTGGGCCTGCATCACGACCATTTGTTGGTCCGATGATGTTGCGAGCGACCTTAATCGCTTCCACGCCACTCCATGCCATTGCCACAACAGGTCCAGATGTGATGAACCTGAGTAGTCCAGGGTAGAAAGGGCGTTCTGAATGAACAGAGTAGTGACTGGAAGCCAACTCTTCGGAAGGTGTCAACTGCTTCAAACCAACTAAACGAAGGCCTTTATCTTCAAAACGGGCAATAATCTTGCCAACTAATCCTCGTTGAACCCCGTCGGGTTTGACCATCACAAATGTCGTCTGCATAGTACTCACTGAAGCGGCCGTGACGGCACCCCTGTTTAAGCAAAACGCTTGAAAGAAAGAAGAAGTTTCACTGAATTCCGCCTTTCACATAGTGGCGGGTCCACTTTACTTTACGGGAATTTCTCTTCAAATTCACCATATTCTTACGGGCTTTACTGCTCTTGAACCACAGCACAGTTCCGTCCCTACGAACGTACATCTGTCCGGTACCTGGCTCAATTTCTTCGCCACTAAATGTG
>CAUZFJ010000070.1:0-6176 GCA_963579105.1 Candidatus Thalassarchaeaceae archaeon | reverse complement strand
TCGTCGCAAGCAAGCACTTTTGGATGTAAGAGAAGGCGGCGACCCAGCAGTCGTAAGATTACCAGCAGCGTTGAGAAATCGTTCTGACGATAGCTGGGTGATGAATCTTGCAGTATTATTAATCATTGTTGGCAGTGTTATTGGTGCCGCGAGCGGAGCCTTGCTAATTAGCGCAGATCCAAGAGATTTGGTTTCAAGTTCAATGTTTTCTCGTACTGATGATGCAGAAGTGCATGGCTTAGTATTGAGTGAATTAGATGGTGTAAACAACACCGGTGGTGAGGCTATTGAAGGTGTTGACATTGAGTTGATACGTCTTTCAAATGAGAATTCAGAAGGACGCACTGAGACTAATTCAGAGGGTCGCTTCACTATCTCGGCGGTGGCTAGAGAAGCGATGTTACTCAGAGTTAAAATGGATGGTTATGTTACCATTGAGCGCACCCTCTCGCCAGGGGAAATCCCGGATTTAACTCTAACATTGATTGAGGGCGAAGGTGTTGATTCAGCAGATTTGCGTGAACCGAGCAATCTTGCTTCCGCAGTGCAATTATCAACTACGATAGCAGTATTCACTCTGATTTCAGCGGCGATAGGAATTGTTGGTGGATTTGAGGCCCGTCGCGGCCTGAGGTATCGCAGAACCCAGTGGATATGTGGTCTCGGCCTGTTTAGTCGCGGTGGAATCTTCTTTGGACCATTGCTTATCCTACTCGGAATGGCATTACTCATGTTAACCAAGAGTCAGTTTGCTGACCAAGAATAACGATAAATTTCGTTGTTATGTTCTTGTCAGATGTTTCAAAGAGTGGCTACTTTGTTACGCAAGTTTATTCATCACGGCGACTGTCATGGGGTGTAGGCGTTGCCATGTATCTCATCACCATTGAAGGAGGCGATGGCAGTGGCAAGGGAATTGCCACAAAAATGCTTGAAGAGATTTTGTTAGATGAGTTCACATTCTCAGGTATTTGGGTAACTGGTGAGCCTCGTCGGGACCACCCATTAGGCAAACTCGCAGTGGATTCAGTCCGAACGGGTGAAGCAGGACCTGTGAAGGAGGCTAGTTTGTTTGCTGCAGACCGCCTTGACCATTCTCACGCTTGGATTCTCCCCAGACTAAATCAGGGAAAGGCAGTTATTTCAGAACGAAATGTCCATTCTTCTCTGGTTTATCAAGGAATTGTTGGCAAAATCGGCCTTTCTGAGGTGGCCCGTCTAAACAGTGCGGCTTGTATTCCAGACCTTTGTTTGTGGGTGGATTGCGACCCTATCGTCGCCCTGCGCAGAATTACTCATGGAACTCTAAGAGAAGCGGTTTTAGACAAACAGGAATATTTTGAAACCAATGAATTACAACAGAAAATTAGGGTGGGATATGCATCACTTCTTGGTGGTGAAGTGCCAATGCCAAAACCATTCAACAAAGGAGTTGTAGTTGGGCCAATACTCAATGACGGCACCAAAGCAGACCTGCGACACAAGATACAGAAAGAGGTTAGGAAATTCTTACACCGGCATCCAATCCCTCTAAATATTGAGGCTGAAGATGTTGAACAAGTAATGCTAGAAAAAGCACTCAAGGGAGAGCGCGGACAAACAACTCTCAAAGTGCTTGACACATCACCTAAACGTAGCAGTAAGAACTGGCTTCATGGGGAAAAACCGTGGCAAGTTATGAAACATGCCAATTCACTATACCAAGAAGCTTATGACGCAATTCCTGATGATAATGCTAAGAATATACCTAAGACACCAATTAGTCACACGGTGATTTCGGTTATCGGCACACTTTCACTACTTCCCGGTGCCGAGGTAACTAGTCTCAGAAAATGGTTCGGCCCTGTTAGGGTCGTCAGTTCTCGACATACTCACAGGATGCTGAAGTTTTTCCACGAACAATCCGGCTGGGTTAGAACTCATAAACCACTCAAAGGCAGAGATGCAGCTCGCTCCGAACTACGGGCAGAATGGCAAGCATTCGGCCGCTTAGGATTGGTTATTTGGCCACTGAAGGAAGAGTTTGCAAAATGGCTTCAGGAAAATCCACAAGGTCAGTGGCGAAATTCATTGTCAGCAATTGTTGGCAAGAAACCATCTGATGAAATGATTGAGGCAATGGAGAAGTGTGTTCGAAGATTAGCAGTCCTTGGTTCAGGTATGGTGGATGTTGCCCCTCCCTCAAATGTTGAGCAGTTCAGGAAATGGTGGCGCCAAGGTCCATCTTGAATCTGGTTTCCCTCTTCACAATAGTTTAGTTTCATTCTTCACTATCGTCTTGAGTAGCAATTCCCGACATCTTGTCAACTGTTGTTTCAACAGATGGCACTAGACGTGCATTGGCTGGTAAGATGACTTTTCCAGCGTCAAAATCGAACGGTTTTGGATTAGCAGCAAAAACTCCGGCGAATAACAATCCAATCCCGACTCCCATCGGGAATCCGGTAATCAACCGCTTGAGATTTGTCGACTCATAGCCGCTAATTGCTTGAATACCGCCGTCAAGCGCAGTAGGCAGTAATAGCAATGCAATACCGCCAAAGGCTAGTAAAAATCGT
Source organism: Candidatus Thalassarchaeaceae archaeon (assembly GCA_963579105.1). Classification (GTDB taxonomy): domain Archaea; phylum Thermoplasmatota; class Poseidoniia; order Poseidoniales; family Thalassarchaeaceae; genus MGIIb-Q1. Next base: position 3,618 of record CAUZFJ010000070.1, on the reverse strand, counting down.
CGGTCATTAAAGTAAAATGGTTCTACCTTTTCATCAGGTAAAACTGAGATGATTGAATCCCGAATGGTCCAACGGTTGAGGCCATGTTTGCGGAATATCAACCCGCCAATAAAAATCCCAATTAAAATGCCAATATCCCGCGTGCATACGGGCATTTGGTTCCCATTTATCACCCACGATCTCTCATATTTTTGGTGACAATTTAGGTCACCAAATCCATACACAAATGCACTGAAAACATCCAATTCACTCCATGCGAATTTACCACCATGTTGTGATTGGTCATGACCCATACTTGCATTTTCAGAGCGAGGTTCGTTACCCCAATCTCCCCAAGAAGCGTCTTTCCAGACATAATCAAGGGCGTTTGCCCTTCCAGAGAGTTCAGGAACACTTCCTGTTGGAAGAAGCGCAGGCACGAGGAAAGAAGCGAGGAGATATCCAAGTGAGAGACCTATCACCCAATTTGAAATATTTATTTCACGGCGGCGGTCAGGAAGTCCGTTTTGACTCGGCATTGAAGATTGCTAAGTGAATATACTTCATGAGCCTTTTCACGCCGCAAGCCATAACACAAGGGAGCCCGAGCGATTTACATGGTAGAGGTGACGTTTCGCGACCTTTTCTCAATAAGCATCGTGATGGGCATCATGGCTGGTACTATGGCGACCATGTTAGGATACTTCAGTGCTGGAATGGATGGTGACCCTATGGCCAGCCTGAAATTTGGTGCATATTTTGGGTCGGGTGTGACCTCATTAACTCTCATTTATGGGGGCTGGCGTTTAATCGAATTGAAGCGTGGTGTAGGAAACAAAGTTCAAGTGGATAAGGTAGGCCAATTAAGGGAATTATTAGCCTCAATGGAGGCCTATGCTGCTGGTTTGCCGTGGGCCTCAGAAAAGGCGTGGAGATTATCAACCCACATTCGTCAAGATAGAGGGACTCTAACCCTTGACCTTCACGAGATGGATTTACAAGGGGCTCGGCGAATTCTAGATTTGATTATTGAAAACCGCCCTATGGTTGGCAGAATCCGAATTATCACCGGGCGGGGTAAAAATAGCCCGGACCGACCGGTACTGAGGCCTATGGTCAATGATAGGTTGACCCCCATCGCTCGGGCTCTTGATTGGCAGATTCTTGCCAAAGCAGGTTCGCTAACGCTTCGCCCACTAGGAAAACGCCCGACAGTGAAAGTTTGGATAGTGAGATTCCTATTTTTAGCAGGTCCATTTTCAATTGCCCTTGCACTGTCGTTTGAAGAGTTGGCTGGCTCTGCTGCCCGCGAACAAGGTAGAATTTTTGGCACCGCCGCCGGCCTGGTTTTGACGGGACTTCTCGCATCGTATCGCAATCGAGTCTGATGCACTCAATCCTGATATTTTCTTGTGCGAATCAAGGCCGTAATCACTAGTAAGACCACCAAAAGCAATCCGAGTTGTACATCGCCACACAGGGGCGGAAAACCTAGGAACACCATGCGAAATGGCCATATTATTAATTATTAATTAAACCGGATAAAAGGGCCACATCTCTATATTAGTCAAGAAAATATGTATCCTGATTATCAATTGTCTTTTACTTGGATATATTGTTTTAAATTTAACAATTGTAATTCCTCAAGGGGTTTCACTTTTACATTTTCTCCACCCTTCCAATTCTCTAATATACCTGATGGCAAGGGTTAGTGCCCATGCAATTTGATATCGGCACCCTTAGGTCCAATGCTGTCGAGTTTTTGCAATTCCAAAAATCAGCATCAGTTCGCGATTTGAAGAAAACCCTCAAAAGTTTCGGCCACCTTGATGGCACAGATCACCGCCGCGCGTTAACTGAGTTGACCCTCCATGATAATGCAGAAATACGCATGTTGGCAATAAAAAATCTCGCAAAATACACGGATGAAGAGTTAAAGGAGGTTATCATGAATATTGTTAGAACCGATTCATCATCACTTGTTCGAAGGGAGGCTGTTTCAGCAATTGGAAGGATGAAGTCAGAATCTTGTATCGAAGAGTTAGTAACCCTATTGCATGACAGCGATCCGTCAGTTGTAATGCAAGCAATCAGGGGTCTGCTTGTGTTTAAGAAAATTGGTTCAGTACGTGAAGAATTAATTCAAATTCAAAACCACCCCAATGAAATTATTAAAGAAATCATCGAAATCGAACTACTATCTGGGGAGATGTCATCGTCTAAGTCTCATCCTACCGTAGATGAGCGTTTGAAAAATATCGTTGTCAACGCAGATGTTTTACAGGCATTGGAAGTGATTGACTCCGAGTCAATACATCTAACATTTACCTCCCCTCCATACTATAACGCAAAAGACTATTCAATTTACTCAAGTTATCAAGAATACCTTGATTTTCTAAGAAGTGTTTTCTTAGAAACACATCGGGTTAGCAAAGAGGGCCGATTCCTGGTTGTAAATACTAGTCCTGTAATTGCTTCAAGATTTAGTAGGTCCCACGCCAGCAAGCGTTATCCAATCCCCTTTGATCTCCATTCGATATTAATTTCAATGGGGTGGGAATTCATAGATGATATCGTATGGGAAAAGCCTGAATATAGTGTGAAGGCTAGAAATAATGGTTTCCTTCGACATAGAAAACCACTAGCTTACAAACCAAACTTAGTTACAGAAATGGTAATTGTTTACCGGAAGAAGACGAGTAAATTGATTGATTGGAACTTGAAGCAATACCCTAAGGAAATCCTTGAAGAGAGCAAGGTTCCGGATGGATATGAAACTTCAAACCTCTGGAAAATCAACCCTTCGACTGATTCAGTTCACACCGCTGTTTTTCCTAACGAACTCAGTGATAAAATAATCCAATACTACTCACTGGTCGGTGACCTTGTTTTTGACCCGTTTGGCGGGTCTGGAACGTTGGGATTATCTGCGGTGAGAAATAAAAGGAATTTCTTCCTAACCGAAATAGACGAAGATTATGTTAACAGGATGAAGGTCAGATTTTCTGATCTCAAGCAGCCAAAATCTAAGGTTCAAATCATCGAACCCGTATTTTTGTCACTAGACGAATTCAAAGATTCGTTCAAAAATTAAGAAAGTGTTCTGCCCTTGCCTGTTAGGGTCGGTTCCAATTCTAGTGCTGGCGCCGGGCCAACAACCGGGTCTAAGCGACTAAAATCAAATTAGAATAAGAGAGAAGGAAGGTTGTGGCGAGGCGCGAGCATCGACTAAATCAGATGAAATCCTACTGTAAACGCATGACTGCGAGATGCTCGCGCCGGGATTCGAACCCGGGTAGACAGGATGAAAACCTGCAATGATGGGCCGGACTACACCACGCGAGCCACAGTCTCGGGGCGAGGGTTAGGTGCATAACCAAATCGGTTGCTCACTCTTCTTCATCAAACTCTGATAGGCCTTGCCACCAAAGCCATGCAGGATAGAGGAGAAGTGCTCCCAAAAGTGAGGCAATGATGAACTGCCAGCCACTAAGGAAATCAATAAACTGCTCGCCATAAACACCTATCACTAGCACCTCCAAACCGAACCGCATTGAACGGCCAACAAACCCAGCAAGAACGAATGTGCTTCGGTCCATTTTCCCTATCCCTGCGCACCATCCAAGAACTTTGTACGGG
>CAUZFJ010000069.1:0-6287 GCA_963579105.1 Candidatus Thalassarchaeaceae archaeon | reverse complement strand
CAGGTGTTACAAGCACTTGCACTTCTGGTGTTTCACTTCCTTGCTCAACTTCGGTATCTTGTTGCTCAGCAGTGTCATTTTTTGGCACAATGGGTTGGGGTGGGTTCAATATCCGATTTTTGTGATTTCTAAGCACCTTGGGATGAATCATAATTAGAGTAATTGCAGTAACTAAATGGCCTATTGCCATCGTTGTTGCTAGGTTGCCGCCACCAATTGAATTACTCATGTTGGTGATCATGGCTATACTGCCTGCATATCCAAATCCAAAGGCTAATCCCCAAAACAGCGCATTTTCAGAAGTGAATAGTTTTCCTCCACGACTAACGTCTCGACTTGCTAAAGACCAAATGGCTAGAAGAACGGTGAATATCATCAAAATAAATTCTTCAATTATCATAGTAATTGCAGATGGTTCATCAATTAGTCTCCTCCATGCACTGGCAATATGCCAGGTGACAAATATCTGAGAAACCATACCCCACCTAGTAGCAAATCTAGCGCCACCTTTGGTGGAGGATACATCAATCAGGGTGTCTTGAATCCAATATAGCATTCCCAATTGAATGACAATTGCAAGAATGATGAATCCAACCCACTTCAATTTCTCACTTGTTTCACCTTCAAAACCAGAGCTGTATCCATAACCAATGAGTATAGCGACTGTTGCCACGGCTAATATTTGCCATGTAGAAATCCCAATTGCGCTACCCTCACGCTGAGTATCATCGAGAACCTTTTTTCCGTTTGCTAACCATGATGATGTCCCTGATTTGAATGACAGACCTTGACCTATAGACCAAAGTAGGAAGAGCGAAGCGAGTGAAAGAGGTATCCATGAATCCCAGTTGCCATCGCCTTTGATTAATTGTAATAATCCAAGACAAATAATGGTGCTTAGCACTAATGGCAGACTCCACGCTTTTAATGAGCGGAGCAAGAGCGATTTGAACCAAGAACCCGAAGCAAGTCCTTCGACTCTGACCAAGCGGTAAGCAAACCCCCAACGAGTAGAAGTTGCGGTCAAAGCATAACCGAATGAAAGTGAAATGAAGCCAATTGCTGAATACACTTTTGCTGTATCTGGTCCTTGAGCGAGTGCATAGAGAATTGATGAAAGAATTAGAAGAAGCAGGATATGAGGCAAAGTCTTCAAATCAACTAGTGTGGCTAGTAATTGCCCCAAACCAAATTTCGGTTCTTCGATAAGGATTCTATCAAGTTCATCTTTTGAAGGCAAATCTTCTTCGTCCACCTCATGGACCGAATTTCCCCCTTCCTCTATCTCAGCCACGGCGTCTCCACGCGTCAACTCCTGTTAAGGGCGATGCACCTTAGGGGTGGTGTGGTCAAGTTACGAAAGGCGGCTCGCGGAAAGCATCGCTGGGTTGGATTAACAGTTGATAAATCTGTTAGCACCAGGGAAGAATTTGAGAAAATAATTAGTCAAAGCGATGTGCTAAGTGGTGTCTGTAAATTGTTTGATTTTATTGATAGCAAAGCAATAATTAGAATTCCTCTAGAATCCTATGATGATGCTAAATCTATTCTAAAAGATGGATTTAATGGATTGATTTCTCAAACAAGTTCGGGAAAAATCCGCTTAGTGCGCGAGAGAATGGATATCAAAGTATCTCGCAAAAAAAGATAATATTTGACTTCCAAATCGAATTTTCCCTAATGCTTTCCAGCCCAACTATCTTCAACAGATAGTGCTTTATTCTTTAGAGGAATAATCTTGCGATAGACTTCAGATGGAGAACGAATCTCACCTTCAACAGTTAGTAGTCTTGCGAGAGGAATGCCATAATGTTCTTCGTTTTCAACTAATAAAGGTTGAATTACATCCCAGTCAGCATCAGTGAGGTCAACAAATGCTCCACCATTCAGTTGCGAAGGTGAAAGCACATTTGAAGGATCACGAACATAAATCGCCCCTCCACTTGAGAGGCTGAACAGATTCCCGCCTGGGTAAGGTGTGTCCAAGTCAGAAATTTCCCCATTTCTTTCAAACCGTATGCCGTTGACTATCACGAAACCGCCTCCCTCTAATGGGTCTCCAGCCATAAAAGATTCAGCGAGGTAGTCTAACGCAGTACCATTGATGACGAGTTTTGGACTACCAACTGAGTTGATCATTGGTCTACCAGCAGCATTTCCTTGGACAAATAATCTGCCACCTTTAGCGCCATATCCGTAACATTGGCCAACGTCGCCATGAACAACCAAAGTGCCACACTTGTGTATTTGAGCTACTTGGTCCTGAGCATTTCCGTGCATGTGGATTGTCATTCCATCACTTCCGCTTCCGAGATAATCTCCGACACTACCAAAGACATCTATCCTCACATCAGATGTTTGCATTCCAAAGCCATTGCCAATGAACCGGTGGCCATGACAATGTGTAACCATGAAATTTCTCCAGCCTGCTTGGTGTAGTGCAATTAGTTCTCTCGCAAGTGAGTCAATGCCCTCTATAGGATAAGGTCTAGCGTCTACAACTATTGCTTGAGTTGGGTGTTGGGGTTTGGGAAGATGTCCAGGTGATTTCTGCCCAGAGAAATGTTCACAGGGGGTTGTTCCAGCGTGATTGAGAATCCCCATTATTGCATCTTCAACATGATCTAGCCATCTGCTTGTTCTTAATGCGCCGGTGTCATATTTTCTGTTTAATAGGAGGCAAAGCAAGTCAACCGCTTGCTTGCGCGAATGTTGGCTGGCGAAAGAGCCAATTTCAGAAAGAAGGCCGAGGGCGGCCGGCCAGTCGAAAGTTGGGAACGTAGTAACAATTTGTGAAAAGACCTCGTGTGTAGTCCACTTGGAAGGCCAATCAAATCCTGAGTCCATAGCCGCTGGTTCAATGTTGAAATTTCCTTCAGGATGCGTGTCCACAGTTGCACCAAATTTGTTGGTTATAGTTAGTTCATGTCCGCCGTTATTATCCGGATTGATATCAAAAATGAATGAACCACCATCGGTGTAAGATCCGCCGCGGGCGTTCCAATATTCATCACAACGACGCCAAAATCTCTTATCTTCCGACGACAAACTCTCTAAGACAGCATCAATGACTTGCTTTTCACTGCCACAAAATGCAATTCCGACTTCACCACGTTGATATGAGAAAACCTGTGGTCTTAGCATGCTAGTATCTGTTATGCCAATCAATTGATGTGTTAGGCCATCTGCCTTTGCGATAATGAAGAACCATGGCCCATCGGGAGAGCCATGAATGTGGGTTTTTTGAATTGCCTCATAGACTTCTTGTTTTTCATCTGGAAGCATTATGAAATCAAGTTCACCAGTCGGTGCTAAACTCTCAATCACATATTCCATCGGGTATCCATACACACGAGAGTGTAGGTCAAATCCGAGTGCGGCAACTTCAGTGTCCGTGAAGAAAAGAGGTTCCATACCTCTCTGTCTCAAGTAGTCCTTTACTGAGACATAGTTTGAGAAATCACCATTATGCACAAGAGCGACATCTACACCCTGTCCAAATGGGTGTGCTCCGCCTGGGTGGGTGACTCGACCCCTGGTAGGGTATCGGTGGTGTCCAATCCAAACTTGTGCGGTTACTTCATCGAGTCTATAGTATCGTATCACGTCTTCTGCATAGCCGACAATTTTGAGAATAATCATATTTTGTCCATGGCTTAGAACGAATGCATCTGCCCGATGTTCTTTGGCATAATATTCAACATTTAATTTGTGAGTATTCTGAAATACCATTTCATCCAACATTGCTTTTCGAGTCGGGAAATCAGATTCAGTCAAATTTCCGTCTGAAAGAAATTTTTCAATAGCTGCGGGCTTTGGTCTAATAAAATAGCAAACAACATTTGGTGGTTGTACATCTAGATTTCCAAGGTCTTGCCAATTGTCCATCGTAGGGACTTCATGAGTATGGTCTACATCAAATGTTGAATTGATGAATTGTTCTTCAACATCTTTTCGCACTGAGTCATCTAAGTAAGCAACTGCATACAAGTAATCATTCGTTAGAATTTCCTCGCTGACTCCGAATTGCTCGTGGTTGAGTCCAACCATAGCCACACCCCCGCCTTTGCCGTTTCCACGATTGCGCATTTGCTCAAGGGAATTGAATAGGTGACGACCTGCAACAGGGATTTCACAGGCTAAGCCGACAACGCCACAACCGCCTTCGGCAGCATCCTCATCATTCATCTCAATTTTTGGTAAGCGGCTGTTCATTAAACGCCTTGAATCAAGAAGTGCTTCAGCATTCTTCATTTGCCATCACTCCTAGTATAGACTAGAAGGTCGGTTCGGCCAACTAATTCATTTATATCACTAAGTCCTAATTTTCTAAGAATATCTCTAAGGCGCCACTGGAGAGCAGTGTAATAGTTATCCAATCGTTTTACTCCCCAGTCTTGTTGCATCCATTCTTGTAATTCAATATCAGTGGTTGTCAATCCCCAAGGGCAACCACGTCCAGAAGGTCCACCTTCACAATTTGCACATCGAGTACAACCCATTGCTACTAAGTCACTTGTTCCTAGCACAACACCATTTGCCCCTAGAGCAATGGCTTTTGCGATATCATCTGCAGTTCGGATACCTCCGCTTGCGATCAAAGTGACATTCTCCCGAATCCCTTCTTTGATGAGGAATTTGTGAACTTTAGGTACTGCCAATTCAATTGGCATGGCGATGTTTTTCTTTGCAATCTCTGGTGCGGCTCCTGTACCTCCAAATCCACCATCTAGGTGGATGATATGTGCTCCAGCATAGTAGGAACCAACGGCAACCATGTCAACATCGTGAGGGGTTGAAACCTTCACCGATATCAATGCGTCAGGGTTGATTGTTTGTACCCAATCAATGTGTTTTGAGTGGTCTTCAACAGAGTAAGTTGAATGGAAGGGGAATGGGCTGAACAGACTCACAAATGGTACACTGCCTCGCATCTTTGCGACTTCTTCCCCCGCTTTGCTAGCCAGTAAATGGCCTCCAAGTCCAGGTTTTGCTCCTTGTGCATACTTGAACTCAATTATAGGGGAGGCTTGGATTGATTTTTCTTCGACACCAAATAGGCCAGTAGCAACTTGTGTGATGACATTGTCTCTACATTCGTACAATTCTTCTGGGTATCCGCCTTCTCCCGTTGACATATATGTATTCCAATTTTTGGCATGTATTGCCCGGGACATCATTACATTGACTGAGACAGAACCGTAAGACATTCCGCCACCATAAATAGGGATAGCAGGACTCAATTTCTTCCTGTGGTCATCACGTCTATTGAGTTGTATACTGGTACTGATATCTTCTGAATGTTTGAGCCATTGCTCTTCATCAAGCGTTTTGAAGTCAAGTCTGTCAAATCCACCGTTACTTTTCCCGGTTTTGTAATTTAGATTATCAGGCAAGGTTCCAGTTGCTGCCATGTGCCAAGTAGAGAGAATCAACTCGTCAGTCCAACGTGCATCACCTAGAGCGGGAGGAACCTCAAATTTTCCTGTGGTTCGTGCGTCCATTCCGTCGTGCAGTAGATTTGTTATCTTGTGTATCATCGTCTTGCTTGGGAAAACTGGTAGTTTATTTTTGGCCATCAGATTCCACCTCCTGTGAATCCTTCAATTTCTGAAAAAGCCTCTTCCTCAAGAAGGTTACACCACATTGCCCTGCCCATTTCTCCGCGCAATCTTCGTACTTCACGGATACCCATTGCTCCTAGGATTTCTAGCATCTGGTCACGCCATGAACCAGTTAAGTTGACAATGCGTTGGCAAGCCCATGAATCTTTGAATTTTCTAGGGAATTTTGCCGTATACCCCTCTCTGTTTGATGTGTCACCACTGAGCCTTGCTTGCATGGCAAGTAGTAGAGGTAGGTCAAGACCAACAGCGTCGAGTCCACAGATGATTGCCTTTGGCAGATGGTCAGATGCCGCGACTCCACCAGTGTGTAGAAGTGTCACTTTATCTCGCACACCTGCTTTGAGTAGCATCTCGTGTGCTTCGATAATAATTTCCATGATAAAGCGCCCTCCGTCGGCTACGCCGTGATTGTTTGCGACGAAATGAATTACTGAAACGCCAGCATCAATCATTTCATTGAATTTTTCTTGCCATCCTGATTCAAACGGCATTCGAATTGATATCATCAAATCAGGGTTTGAGGCGGAAATAGATGAATAAACCGATGGGTCCCACCCATCCAACTGTACCATCCTTGTGCCATTATTGAAAGATCCAGCAGTTTGGGCTGAATCTAATGAGATGATAGGGACAACTGACGGCGAGGCTAAGTCGTTTGAA
>CAUZFJ010000068.1:0-6293 GCA_963579105.1 Candidatus Thalassarchaeaceae archaeon | reverse complement strand
GGCACCAATTTTGCAAGCGCAGGAATGTCGAATGTCTCGCTACCGTCCAAGCCCAAACTCTCAGGGTCTTGCCCCTCCAAAAAGGTCAGAGGAAGTACCCCCATGCCGACCAAATTTGAGCGGTGAATTCTCTCAAATGATGTAGCGATAACCGCTTTTACGCCGAGTAAAAGCGTTCCTTTTGCGGCCCAATCTCGGCTGCTTCCAGTGCCGTACTCCGAGCCTGCGAGGACGATTAAAGGCGTTCCTGATTCTTGATATTTCATGCTTGCATCAAATACTGAGGTTACTTCTCCGGTGGGGAAGAAAGTTGTGAATCCGCCTTCGGTTCCTGGCGCTATTTTATTGCGGATTCTGACGTTAGCAAAAGTACCTCTCATCATCACTTCGTGATTGCCGCGCCGGCTGCCAAACGAATTGAAATGGCGCGGCTTTACCCCTTTACCCATCAGGTATTTTCCGGCCGGTCCTGTGTGTGGAAATGCTCCGGCCGGCGAGATGTGGTCGGTAGTTGTGGAGTCGCCAAGCATGAGCAGGACATTGGCCCCAACTATCTCTTGGATTGGCGCTGGTTCAGGGGTTATTCCTTCAAAGAATGAGGGTAAACGAATGTATGTGGAATCCTCTTCCCATGGGTATAGGTCACTGGGCTCGCTTGGAATGGCATTCCAGCGCGGTTCATCAGTAACATCAGAGTATCTCTCTCTGAACATTTCTGGACTGATTGAAGCCGCAATAGTTGCTTGGATTTCAGCATCAGTCGGCCAAATATCGGCCAAGAAAACATCATTTCCGTTGGAATCTTGGCCTAATGCATCATTTTGTAAATCAATGTTGACTGTGCCCGCCAATGCATAAGCGACTACTAATGGCGGGCTACCAAGATAACTGCCCTTGACTTTTTGATGAACTCTGCCTTCAAAATTTCTGTTGCCAGAAATAACGCTGCCAACAATCAGGTTTCCTGATTCGATTGCTGACTCAATATTGTCCGCAAGCGGACCCGAGTTTCCAATACAAGTTGTGCATCCATATCCAACATTGTTGAATCCTAAAGCCGCCAAATCATCGGTAAGACCAGCCGCGTCATAATACTCAGTTACAACTCTGCTTCCCGGTGCCAAACTCGGCTTCACCCAGGGTTTGATATTCATCCCAAGAGCATTCGCTTTTTGGGCAACTAATCCAGCCGCCATCATTACTGAAGGGTTAGAAGTGTTGGTACAAGAAGTAATTGCAGCAATCACAACATCACCATGTTGCAAGCAGTAATCTTCGCCTTCAACAGGAATTTTTGCATCAACATCAGCAGAATCAAGCCCATGCCCTTGATGACCAAGTGGGGCTGTCAAACTAGTCACCCAGTGCTCTTTCATATCGCTCAAACTTACCAAGTCTTGTGGCCGCTTTGGCCCTGCCAAAGCCGGCACTACGCTAGCCAAATCCAATCTTAAAACCGAGGTGAACTCGGGGTCAGGAGAATCAGCATTAAGGAACATTCCTTGAGCAGTCATATATCGCTTCACATTCTCAATGTGTTCTTCATCACGGCCTGAAAGACGCATGTAATCTAGAGTTGTTTCATCAACAGGGAAAAAGCCACAAGTCGCCCCATATTCAGGCGCCATGTTAGCAATTGTCGCCCGGTCAGGTAGTGTCATACTGGCTAGACCGGGCCCAAAAAACTCAACGAATTTCCCGACACATCCATGATCTCGCAATATCTCAACAATTCGTAAAGTCATGTCAGTCGCTGTCACCCCCGGCTGCAAACAGCCGGACAACTCAAAGCCAACAACTTCCGGTAAAAGCATGTAAATCGGCTGGCCGAGCATCACCGCTTCAGCCTCAATTCCGCCGACTCCCCAACCTAAAACACCCAAGCCATTGATCATCGTGGTGTGAGAGTCAGTTCCGACCAGAGAATCGCACAACCAAACCCCTTTTTCTTGGCGCGCCACACTGGCAATCCACTCAAGATTTACTTGATGCACAATCCCCCTTCCCGGAGGAACCGCACGGAAATTGTCAAGGCTCTGCTGGCCCCACTTTAGAAACTGATACCTCTCCATGTTGCGCTCATACTCAATCTCCAAATTGCGCTCACGCGCGTCGGGGAAAAGGCCCGAAAAATCGACCTGAACTGAGTGGTCAATCACAAGGTCGACTGGAACTTGTGGATTGACTTTTTTTGGGTTGCCGCCTAGTTGCACCATTGCGTCGCGGAGAGCGGCGATATCAACTACTGCTGGAACGCCGGTGAAATCTTGTAGAATTACCCGGCTTGGCATGAACGGGATTTCTGCTGCCGTCATTTCAGGATTCCAGTTGGCAATGCGGCTGACGTCATCATCCGTCACAAGAAATCCGTCGGCGTTTCGTAACGCCGCTTCAAGCAAAACTCTGATTGAATATGGGAGGGCAGAAAGTGAAATGCCCCAATCAGCTTCTTTTGCTGGTAAAGAGTAGAACTTACCTGGGGTCCCATCGCTCATTTTGAACTCGCTGAGGTCGCCCATTCTTTTCCCCAATTAAACGGGGCGGGGGTGGCCCCCTTCAATATAGCCTATGAGTCACTTCAGATTTGATTCCAAGAACCAACTAATTATGGGAAAATTAGGTGCATATAAGCCATGTTACCATCAATCTCAATGCTGTGAATGTATGGTGGACTCAATGGTCTGTCACCTTCATCTACTGGTAAAAGGCTCATCTTGTCAACTAATTCAATTCCACCGATATCACTTCCCAAGTAGGTGCTATCATCTGTTACTATTCCGAAAACGGTGTGCTTCCCATTAAGGTGAGATGGGGTACTATCTTTGTCAACTAAGTAAAACTGACTGCCACCTGTATTAGCACCAGAGTTTGCCATTGAAAGAATTCCAGGTGCATGACATGTGCCCACCCATGGAGAATTAGGATCCTGAGGATCGATTTGGGTACAATCAAATTCATCAGGCATTGTCCAAGTTGTCATGTCGTTTTGGTCACCTTGCCCATACCAGTATGCAGAATATCCGCCGGTTCCGGGATTACAACCAGTGCTAGACTGAGTTAGAGGATATGCGGAACAGGAAATATCACCGCCTTGAACCATAAAATTGTCAATTACACGATGGAATGCAATACCATCATACCTTCCATTACGTGAATGGTCCTTGAATGATTCAACAGTTTTAGGGGCGGCATCAGGATAAAGTTCGATTGCAAGAGTTGCATCCCAATCTGAGGAACCCTCCGAAGTTAGACGCATAGCAGATTTAATTTCAGGCATGTATTTGATACTGGTTAGTATCAACATTCCAACCAACATTATAGCAAACAAGCCATAGATTGTTGGCGTACCATCATCAATCAATTTTGGTAGACTGGATGTTCTAATGCCCAATCCATCCATTTTTGCTTGCAAGGCGTTAGATGCACGTCGTGCGTTGCGGTGCTTCGGGTCCTTCTTTAGCGCACTCTGGTAAGCATTGTTTGCATCACGTAACATTTTACGATTTATTGGTGTGCTTCCTTCGGCTAATGCTTGTTTTGCATCACCAACTAAAGTCCAAGTGTTTGCGTGGTCAGCTTTGTCACCGTGTTCTGACCAAGATTCTCTCAATGTTTTCAAGGCATCATCGTATTCACCGGCGTCTATCTGCTTCTCAGCAGACTCCCACGCCGCCTTCAATCCACTCGGAATCATGAACCGCCGACAAGCGTCTCATTGATGAATCACTCGCTCCCGCGAAAGTTGCAAAATATATTGAATTTAGTAAGGAAAAACAATTGATGAACTGAATTACTATGAATGTGCTACTAAAATAATTGACATATGAAATAAATTGTTTCATTGAGGAATAGCACAAAAAATACAAGCAAAATATGAAGAGGCTTATGCCACGCCCAAAAGCGTAAGGGAGAGGTTGCTGTCCGTAGGACAAACCCAAAAAGGGGACTCAGAGCAAGATGGAAAGCATCGTTAACGACTTCACATTCAATATCGCTACAGCGAATGGGACGGGGTCCCAATCGGCCAATCTAATTCTTCTACAATCCATGTTTGAAATGGGGGTGCCGGTTAGTGGCAAGAACCTATTTCCTTCGAATATCTCAGGACTTCCCACATGGTACATCATTCGTGTGTCTGATGATGGATATCAAGCACCAGGTGACCGTACTCATATCCAGGTTTTGATGAACAAAGCAACATGGGAAAATGATGTCGCATCTCTTGAATCTGGTACCGTGGTAATCTACAACTCAGATGTCAAGTTGCCTGTTGAAAGGGATGACTTAATTCTCTATCCAGTGCCAATGACAAAAATTGCTCGCGGCTTGAATCCAAAGTTGGCTCGCATGATTGCAAATATGGTCTATGTAGGAGTTATTGCAGAATTAATCGGACTCGATGCCACAATTCTGGACAGTGCTGTAAACAAACAGTTCAATGGCAAAGCAAAGGCGATTGAGTTGAACGCTAATGCCATAACCCTTGGTCGTGAATACATTGTTGAAAATTTTGAACAGATGTGCCCATACACACTTGAAGCGAGGGAGCGAAACCCTGAGTCTTTCATTATTGAAGGAAACGAAGCGGTTGCTCTTGGCTCGTTATTTGGCGGCGTTACAATGCTATCATGGTATCCAATCACGCCGTCCACATCTATCGCTGAAGGAGTAATTCACCATCTACCAAAACTACGTAGTGATGACGATGGCCAACTAACATGTGCAGTCATCCAAAGCGAAGATGAATTGGCTGCCGCTGGAATGGTAGTTGGTGCTGGATGGGCTGGTGGCCGTGCTATGACTTGTACATCAGGGCCAGGAATTTCATTAATGTCAGAATTCGTTGGGCTGGCTTATTTCTCAGAAGTGCCAGGGGTAATTTGGGATGTCAACCGGGTAGGACCTTCTACAGGCTTACCTACTAGAACTCAGCAAGGTGACCTCTCTATGCTGTATGAACTTGGACATGGAGACACCAAACATCTCGTGTTAATACCGGGAACCATAGAGGAGTGTTTCGAGTTTGCATGGCGTGCATTTGACCTGGCAGAACGATATCAAACCATGGTCTTTGGATTCTCAGACCTTGATCTTGGAATGAACCCCTGGATATGCAATGGTTTTGACTATCCAGAAAAAATGGACCGCGGTAAAGTTTTACGTACACAAGATGAAATTGATGCCATTGAAAATTATGGCAGATACCGTGATGTTGATGGTGACGGAATCTGTTACAGAACCTTACCAGGAAGTGGGCTTGAACCTATACTCTATCGCGGCACCGGTCATGACGAAGACGCAGTATACTCTGAAAACCCGGAAGTTTATGTCGCTAACATGGCGAGATTAAAGAGAAAAATTGACGGCGCTAGGACAGTTCTTCCACAACCAATTCTTAGAGAAGAACCTGAGATGCAAGTAGGAATAATTTACTATGGTTCAATGGAAAATACCATACAAGAAATTGATGATATTTTGGAAGCAACCGGCCTGAAGGTTAGTCAGTGTAGGTTACGCTCGCTACCTATCTCACCAATGGTTGAAGAGTTCGTGGCCAATCATGAACAAATAATTGTGTTAGAAGTTAACCGCGATGGACAATTGTACGGGATTCTTCGCAAGGAATTACCAATTGATTTAGTACCACGTGTGCATAGCGTCGCCTTCTCTGATGGACTTCCACCAAGAGCCCGGAAATATTCTGATATGATTCGCGAAAAACTACTAGAGGTGATGTCTTGAAGTTGAATATTATTGAATTGTCCAAAGATGAATACAAGGGTGGACCATCTTCACTGTGCCCTGGTTGTGGCCACGACCAAATATCCAATGTCATCATAACTGCAGCATGGGAAAATGGTGTACAGCCCGATAAAATTGCAAAGATGAGTGGAATTGGCTGTTCATCAAAGACACCGGCTTACTTCCTCGGCAAATCACATGGATTCAATACGCTGCACGGTAGAATGCCATCAGTAACAACTGGAGCAAATGTAACCAACAAAGATTTGCATTACATAGCAGTTTCAGGTGATGGTGATACTGCAAGCATTGGAATCGGACAATTTGTCCATGCAATTCGCAGAAATATCAACATGGTTTACATCATTGAAAACAATGGAGTTTACGGACTAACCAAAGGCCAGTATTCTGCAACTGTTGAAATGGGCTCTCAAAAGAGAAAAGCCGATGCAAATGAGAGCCCACCCATTGATTTGTGTGCTATGGCAATCAATCTTGGATGCACATTCGTCGCTCGTTCATTTTCCGGCTCAAAAAAGCAGTTGACATCT
>CAUZFJ010000067.1:0-6363 GCA_963579105.1 Candidatus Thalassarchaeaceae archaeon | reverse complement strand
GGCTGGAATCATTGAAATTCCAGATAGCCAACACACCGGCCAGTTTGGAGATGTAAATGCAACAATACTGTGGCAGGTTACCCCAAATTCTGGAGATGCGTTCACAGCTTCCACCTTCGGTCACTCTCCATGGAGCGGATACAATTGGTGGGCTGAAAATGCTACTGACAGTATGTTGATGTTAGGCACCGAGAACGGTAAGGTCTACGGTTATGTTTGGGATGGTGCAGAGATGAATGTTGAAGAACATATAAAATTCAACGAACGCGATGCATTTGATTCCGATATTCAAGGCATCATGCTTGCTGATGACCAAAACGACGGTAGAATTGACGTATTTATTGCATCTGGTGGGCAAACAAGGATGTTTTCAGGTTGGGTAATGGTTGAGAGTTTAACCATTGATGGGCCCGTTTCACAGGGCCCTATTGACATGATACTACACACTGTTGATGACCCTGCTTGGGATGAAATCGGTATTGAACATGGAATCCTTACATCATACACGGTAAATACCACTCAAAGTGCAATCGTTGCGACGCCAGTTAATGACCCTGCAATAATTCTAGAGGATTCTGCCGGATACTGGTTGCCAATTTACTGGTCACAAATAGCCGCATTAATCGCTTCTACCGTGCTGATGATCGTCCTCACCATCAGACCTGAATGGTATGTCGTAAACACGACTGGGATTCTAACTGGTGCGGGGGTTATCACGATTATTGGTGTAAGTTTTGTTCCAACATTGATTGTAATTTTCATGGTTGTTGCAGCAATTTATGATTGGTACGCGGTATACAAATCAAAGCACATGCTTGACCTTGCTGACACGATGATAGGACTCAAACTCCCAATTCTATTGGTAGCCCCTCAAGATAAGGGATATTCTTTCCTTGACGAGGGTAATGATACCATGAGTAAGATGGACGAACCACCTGCTTCTGCAAAGAAAGAGCATGGGGCAAAGAGTGGAGCCAAACTCCCTTCACCAGAACCACCCCGCCCTATTCCTAAGAAAAATACAGGAGATGCATTATTCATGGGTCTTGGAGATGTCATTTTCCCAGGTATGCTAGTCATCTCAGCACTTACATTCCTACCATCTGGTGGCACCATTATGGGATTGAGTGACCAGATGTTTGTTGCGATGGGTTCCCTCATTGGTGGCCTTCTTGGTTATCTAGTTCTAATGGGCTATGTCGCTATGGGTCGACCTCAAGCAGGCTTACCTCTTCTCAACGGGGGTAGTATTCTAGGCTACTTAATCACTGGATTCATCGCCTTAGGTTCTGCGTCAATTTCCTTCGGCATTACAATATTCTAGATGATGAGTGGGTTCAAGAGGATGGCATGAATCAGCAAGGTGAAAAAAGATGTTAGACATCAAAATGTTTCGTGACCACGCAGACATTGTACGTGCTGACCACGACAAAAGAGGTATTCCTCACGATAATATTGACGAAGTAATTCGACTAGACGAGGCTTGGAAAAAGGCTCGTTACGATGCTGACCAACTAAGACGCACACGAAATCAGGCAGCAAGAGGAATTGCTGAAGCCAAAAAAACTGGCAACAATGAAGAGGCTGAAAAAATCTTAACACAAGTTTCAACTTTGGGAGCGCAAATAGATGAGTTGGGTGTTGAGTCAGATGATCTCATCAAAACTCGTGACTCTTTGAGAATGAAGATTCCAAATATTCTTCACGATAGTGTTCCTATCGGCGAAGATGATGGTGGTAATACTGAACACAGTAAACATGGTGAAAAACAGAATTTTTCCTTTGACACAAAAACTCACAATGAATTAGTTGAGCAGAATAATTGGGTGGACCTGCCACGGGCCGCAAAAATTGCTGGTAGTCGCTTCTACTTCCTAAAGGGCGACTTAGCCCGTATGGAATTAGCCTTACAGCAATACGCGATTGATTTCCTCACATCTAGAGAGTACACCCTTGTCCAACCACCAGTTATGATGAACCGCAAAGCGTACGAAGGCGTTACTGACTTAGACGACTTTGAAACAGTGATGTACAACGTTCAGCCAGAAGGATTCTACACGATTGCAACTAGTGAACACCCATTAACTGCGATGTTCATGGATGAGGTCATAGAACCATCAATGCTACCTCTCAAAATGGTCGGTGTATCTCCTTGCTTTAGGAGAGAGGTGGGCGCCCATGGTCAATCAGATAAAGGAATTTGGAGAGTCCATCAATTCACCAAAATCGAACAGATAATCATCAGCAAGCCAGAGGATTCATGGGAATTACACGAAGAGTTGCTAACTAACTGTATTGAACTTTGGAATTCCTTAGAGTTACATTATGAAATTGTCAACATTTGTACAGGGGATATGGGAACTGTTGCCGCAAAAAAATACGATTTGCAAGCTTGGCTTCCCGGTGTTGAATCCTACAAAGAAGTGGTATCGTGTTCAAATTGCACTGATTACCAAGCCAATCGCCTAAGAATGCGATATCGCACTGCAGATGGAAATGAGGCTGTGCACACTTTGAATTCAACAGCAGTTGCTACTAGCAGAGCGTTGGTAGCAATAATTGAACAAAATCAGATGGAAGATGGATTAGTTCGGATTCCATCTGTGTTACAACCATATATGAATAATCAAACAGAACTTCAACCTTGCAATTGGTAAATTAATTTTCCAATTGGTTATTCAGCCTCTTCAATCTCTATTAGAATGGCTCCTTGATTAACCTGATCACCGGCTTCATAGTGTATCGCCGCCACAATTCCATCAACTGGAGAACAAATGCGATTCTCCATTTTCATTGCTTCTAAAATTAGTAATGTCTGTCCTTTGTCTACTTGTTCCCCAATTAACGCCATGACATTGAGTATTTTTCCTGGCATGGGAGAGGTTAAGCCACCTGTACTATCGAAGGTACTCACTGCCCCTCGCTCAACAACAGCCACCCTTGAGGTATGGCCATTGTGATGCACCCACCAAATATCTCCTACCTTGGCAAGAACCAGCCGCTCCTCCCCAGAACCACGTTCAAGATTGACCTCATCACTAGATGGTCCGATTAAGATTCGCCAATCTTGAAGGTCTAATGATTCACCATCAACTTCAATATTGATTGCAGAGTATCCACTTGAGGTATCAATAACCCCGACGGACCAATTACTGTCATCTGTTTGATTGATGAATTCTTTCATTGTGGGCACCTCATGGATATCTCCTCCCCAATGTGAAAAACGGATTATATGGGTCGGGTGAATCTTCGATATCATCACTTGACACACCCAAATGAAGGCCCACTTTTTCTGCGCTGGCAGCAGCGATGACAGCCACTGCAGGGTCACCTGCTGATTGCCAACCATCTTCCCATATTGAATCAATAAAATCGGTTGTAGTGTCGCCACTTGCAAACTTTTCATGAGTGATGACACTCCTTAAAAATTCAATATTTGTAGTGACACCTAAGATGATGAAATCCTCTAGTGCTCGAGACATTCGCTCAATTGCACGCTGTCTATCTGGAGCATGAACGATGAGTTTGGCAAGCATTGGGTCAAAGTCAATTCTCGCTTCATCACCTTGTCTCACACCAGTATCAAGACGGATACCTGGTCCTTCAGGTGGCCTAAAAACTGCTATTGGTCCAATAGAGGGTAGAAATCCATTGGCGGCATCCTCGGAGTAAATTCTCGCCTCAATTGCCCAGCCACGAGGGGATACTTCATCTTGAGAAATTGCTAATGGGTGCCCTGCGGCAATGCGTAGTTGCTCCTGTACCAAATCAACCCCTGTCACCAGTTCAGTCACTGGGTGCTCAACCTGAAGTCTTGTATTCATTTCCAAAAAGAAAAACTCATCACCCGAAAGTAAGAACTCAATAGTGCCAGCACCGACATAGTGAACGGCTTTGGCAGCATTTATCGCGGCCTGCCCCATTTGCTCTCTCATATCTTTAGAAATTGCAACACTTGGTGCTTCTTCGACAACCTTCTGATGTCTCCTTTGAATACTACATTCACGCTCTAGTAAATGGATTGCATTTCCATGTGTATCGCAGAGTATCTGAATTTCAATATGGCGAGGTGAAACTATACGCCTTTCTAGATAGATGGTGTCATCCCCGAATGCAGAAAGTGCCTCACGCTTGGCGGATAGAAAAGCCGCCTCTAATTCCCCAGATGATTCAACAGCTCTCATTCCTTTGCCACCACCTCCTGCTGAGGCTTTCAATAATATTGGAAAACCTACTTCGTTGGCCGCCCTACGTAATTCGTCAATGGTCCCGGGCAGAGAATCCTGAGGGCTTAGTTCTGCGCCAGGGACAAGTGGAACACCTGCATCAATCATCAATCTACGAGCCTTTACTTTATCACCCATTGAATCAATTGCTTTTGCGGGTGGTCCTATCCAAATTATTCCACTTGCCTCTACTAACTCTGCAAAATCAGCCCTCTCAGATAGAAAACCGTATCCAGGGTGAAGTGCATCCGCCCTACTGGTTCGACAAGCATTAATGATGGAATTTGCTGATAGATAAGTAGATGCTAAATCATCGCCTTCTAGGTGAACGGATTCATCTGCCAAATCAACATGCATAGCATTGGCATCAGCATCATTGTAAATTGCCACTGTGGCCAATCCCATCTCTTGGCATCCACGAATAATTCTACAAGCGATTTCACCACGATTAGCTACTAGAACCTTGCCAAATTTGAAAGGCGCATCAGCAATCCAAGATGGCAAATCCATGATTGCTCAATCCTCACTGTTCCATGCTGGAGGGCGCCGCTCAATAAATGACGAAAGCCCTTCCTGACCTTCTGAAGAACCCCGCATTTCCGAGGTTTTATCTAGCGTCCACTGGCGTAATTCCTCATCACTACCACTCCAACGATCAAACTGTAATACCAAACTTTTCGCCTCTCCTACGGCAGAAGGTCCAGTAGTCAACACCTCCGTCACCACACCTTGAACGGCTTCACTAAATTGTTCAGGAGATTGCACACGCTCATCAATCATTCCTATTCGTAAAGCCTCCTCCACTTCGATACGTTTGGCCATCATTGCGAGTCGGCGAGTTTGGGCGCTACCAAGTCTACGATACACATAGGGCCCAATGACAGCTGGTAGAATTCCTAGTTTACCTTCCGAGAGAGCAATCTTAGTTCCACTCTCCCCAATCACGTGGTCAAGGCAAGCAATTAGACCAGCACCTCCACCAAGAGCCACCCCTTGTACAGCACCGATAGTAAAGCACGGGTGGGAGAAGAGACTGTTGAATACTCTATCAAGACGTGCGGCATCGTTGCGATTTTGTTCCGATGTTTGAGCCCCAGATGCCTGCATCCAACTGATATCTGCACCAGCGCAGAAATGTTTGCCGTCACCTGTCAATACAATTACTCTAAGATACGGGTGACCATTGCTATCCTTCAATTGACCGCGCTCACTTACAGAACGTTCTTTGCTCCAAACAAGTAATTCACATAATTCATCAATCAACTCAGGATTTAGTGCATTGAACACATCCTCGCGTTGTAATGTCAGATATCCCACAGGGCCTTCAATATTGAGAGTGCACAAGCCGGTTTTCGGCATTAATTCTCCAATTGAAAAATCATTCATTACAATTGCTCCTTCACATTCTGAAAATGCCATATTCTGAATCAGGGAAAGGTCCATTCAATGCGGCAGAAATACTCAATCCCAGTACATCTCTAGTATCTCTTGGGTCAATTAAACCATCATCCCACAAGCGGGCAGTAGCATAGTAAGGAGAACCTTCGGTTTCATACCTTTCTAGAATCGGATTCTGGAAGTCATCTAACTCATCACCTTCCATTGGTGCTTGACCCTCACGAGCCCGTTGGTCCTGCTTCACGGTAGTCAACACACTTGATGCCTGAGGACCCCCCATTACTGAAATTCTAGAATTTGGCCACATGAAAAGGAATCGAGGGTCATATCCTCTGCCGCACATGGCATAATTCCCAGCACCATGGGAGCCGCCGATAATTACAGTGAACTTTGGCACCGGCGCACAAGCAACTGCGGTGACCATCTTTGCACCGTCTTTTGCAATTCCTCCGGCTTCATACTCGCTTCCAACCATGAATCCAGTGATGTTCTGCAAGAATACCAATGGGGTACCTCGCTGCCCACACAATTCAATGAAGTGAGTTGCTTTGAGTGCTGATTCTGAAAATAAAATCCCATTGTTGGCAATTATGCCAACCGGATAACCATGGATGCGAGCAAAACCACAAACAATAGTGGTGCCATAACGAGCCTTGAACTCGTGGAAACGAGAACCGTCGGTGATTCTTGCAATAACCTCTCTAACATCATACGGCATTCTGTTATCTTCCGGGATTAT
>CAUZFJ010000066.1:0-6382 GCA_963579105.1 Candidatus Thalassarchaeaceae archaeon | reverse complement strand
ACTAACATCGATGTAGAACCAACCTGAGGGTGAGGTTGCGGTTACTCTAACTGTTCCTAGAGCAATTGTGCTTCGGTCAGTTCCTGCACCAATTCCTGATGTTGTCCAGTTGTTCCCAAGTGATGCTTGATTCCAATTCGCTTGGTCCTCACGGAAGTTATTATTCAACAGAGCATAAGCGGTTATGTCTAACCAACCTGAGGTTGGGGCTGATACCGTTTCAAGCCATATTGCTAAGCGTCCAGAATGAGCCCTTGAGTCTGCAGTAAGTGGTACTTGGCTGAGATCAATCTGAATAATTCCAATACACTTCTCACTACTAGTAGGTCCGCCAGTACATCCTTCGCCAATCTTCAATTCATCGGTTTTGTAGTTAGTCGACGGGTTTCCTTGGCTAATGTATGTGTCATCAACGATTGGATGGTTGAATTCCTCAACATCATTTCCTTCTTGGTAATCCATCGTCCAAATATTGTTTCCTAATAACTGAGTATTCGGGTCACCTATGCCAAATGCCCAAGTTGATGAGCGTGGCCCTAGAATAGAGCCGTTGATACCTTGAATATTCCAATAGTAGACACCTCCTTCTTCTAAATCCCATCCTGGTGAGAATGTCACAAGATTTGTGGTGGAAGAGAATATTCCCTCATTGCTAGTTGCATTCCAGGAATAGAACATGTTTGAATCAGTTGAATTCCACAATCTAACAATGTAGCCTGTCGTGTCTGCAGCAAGGTTCCACGTTAGGTTTGGTCTTACGGTCGCATTGAGTAGGAAATCATCGTATTGCGAAACTGAATAGATAATCTGTTGGTCAGTTGGCCACGATAGAACAGGTGTTGCTGGAGCGGCGGTTCCATTTTGGTTGTCAACATAGCCGATTACTAATTGTGGCCGATAAGAACTGGCACTAGCTTCAGAAGATGTAAATTGTAGGTATCCAGCGTAATTTGGGGCTTTGATTGCCATTGACACAGTTCCATTGTATCCTGCTGCTTGAACTAATGTAGTAACATCCCAATCATACCACACGCCTCCAAATCCACCAACTGATTGGCTGATGGTTGATGCTGCTGTGGAGTTACAATTAGTTGTCAGTGAAAACGAATTCCATGTATCAGTTTCTGAGAACGAATTACATTCGTAAACTCCAACAGTTGCGGTTCCAGATGAAGAGTAGCCAGCACGATACATCTTGAGTGAAACAGTAGTTGCTAGCATATTTGGTGGGAAGGGTAACTCACCTAAATCAAACTGAATTAATGCCACTGAATCATGGCCAGACTGGAATGGTGAGTTGCCAACAGCAAGCGTTGAATTACTTCCTTGAGGTGTATTTGTCCCTGCATTAGGCGTTGAGTCAATCCAGGTATCTGGGACAGTTGGTAAATATCCACTTGAGGAGAACACAGAACCACGGTGCATCAGCACGGTGTGGTTGCCAAGTCCATCATCGGTACCCTGGTCAGCAGGAACGCGGAATTTCCCTCCATCGGTCCAATTTCCGACATAATCACCAATTATTGGCCGTACTCTCCAGTGTAGCCAAGCATCGATCCATCCAGTCCAACCAGGTGGTAGGTCGCCTTGAGCATCAATTGTGTATGAGAGTGGATTAGTGCCAAAAGTTCCATCATAACTGAATGCATTACTTGAGTCAAGAGTGTTGGTGCTGCTTGCTACGAAACTCATTTGTGAACTCAATTGAACTTGCCATGCACTCACATTTGATGGGGCTGGGTGAGACCATTGTAGGCTCACAGGGTCTCTTTCTGATGGGCGGGCAGCGCCAATTTCCCACAAGGTTGAGGTGATTGAGGGTACAGGGTTAGTTGCATCTGCTGGTAGCCATTGAGTTCCAATACGGTGAGTAATATTGAGCACTGGTCTTAGGCTTTTATATGTGGTGAATTCTGAACTGTAGAACGGTTTAACGATGGTGTTTGAAGTGCTGCTTCCTGTGAAAGCCAAAAGCAGGGTATCGTCACCGCGTATACGTGCCGCTTGCATTAATTGGGTAACATTCCATGTATACCATCCGCTACCTAATATGGTTGCAGAGTCAACTACGCCGCCAATTGATGGATTCGGCCATGGGATTGTTGTATTCAGATTGTTATGTGTGGCCTGCATTTCTGTGAAATTAGTCAGCAGAGGATGAACAGTCATCGTCATTGAATTAGAGGTAAGAGGTGAACAAGAGTGGCAATACAATTCTACATCAGCAGTGATTACTTCCCATGGGTTAGGGATTGGTAAGGACGAAATATCAATCCTCATGACGCTCCAAGATTTGTGGTTAGTACTGAATGTAGAAGGGCTTCTGCCAACGTTAAGTACCTGACCATTTCCTGCATTACTGTTTGGTTGGTAAGAATTAAGCGTAGTATCGGCGAAGGAAAGAGGGAGCGATAAACGTGTTACAGCTCCGCCTTCAATAACTCGCAAACGAGCATCTGTTGAGTTTACTTCTGAGCCTAGTGCATTAGGTACATCAAATGTGAAACTGCTGCTTCTGTTACCATAAATATCATCCTTGATTGTTTGCACAAACCATCTTTGATTTGAATCGGTGGCAAAGTTAGAAGCGGGAGTCCATGTCATATTTAATAGGTCAAATCCAGTATCCATTCTACTGTCAAATATCTGGTATCCATCTCTGACATCATTGCTATCATTGTAGACGAAAAGTCTCCAACCATCGACATTAGCTGATGAAGCATGGCTCCATGAAAGTAAGGGGGATTGGTCACTACCAAGCGAGTGTCCTGAGATTTCCCAAGTGATATTTCCGTTTGCCGGATCTAAGAGTGAAGGTGTGCCAACTGAGGCAGAGCCAGTTCCATTCCGGTACCATAGTTTCAGGAATGGTCGGCTAGAAGACCAAGTGTAATCTGCGCTGTAGAACATTGCTTCAGCGTAGGCATTAGTGTCAGAGCGTAATGTCATGTTTACTCTGTTATCACCATCTGTGACAGCATCGTGAACTAATTCAGTTACATTTAGGTTGAACCAATTTGATGCTATCGGACTAGCAATGTCGATTAAGGGGCCTACATCGCCGCTACCGATTCCTCCTGCTTGACTCCACATCGTTGTAGAATTATTGCTTGCATCTCCAGTCCATGATGCCCCTGTGGCATTGGCGTCCCAGTTACGAAGGGTTCTGTGAACTGAGATACGAGGTGCATCTCCGCTAGTTGTCGCATTAACTGAGAACGGCCAAAGATACAATTCAGCACTTACAATTCTCGCATTATTGGGTTGGGGAAGTTCACTCAATGGGAATGAGAGCATTGACGATTTAGGACAATCAGAAGAGGTGCACCCAACCACTAGGTGGCTGGCACCTTGGTGAGTTGTGTTCCTATTCGTATTCGCATCTATCCATGTATCAGGGACATTTGGTATACCTTGATTTGCTACAGCAGCACCTGGCCTAATTACAATGTATGAGTTGTTAGCATCAAGAGAACCACTCTCAATATCAGGCACAACAAAGTTGGCAACACTACTCCAGTTTCCAAGTTGATTTGTGAGGGATGAGCCTCGCACTCGCCAGTGCCAAACTGCACTTGTGCTGAGATTAGAAGATGGTGTATAGGTGCGGTTGAGCACATCAAAATCATTTATTTGAACCCATGAACGGGCGACTCTCAAGTCGTTACTGTTGAATGTGTTCGTGGTATCTAATTCAACAACCCAGCCATTTGCTGATACTGTTCCAGTATGGTTCCAAGTCATTTCTGGAGTCCCATCAGGAGCGACGAGCATTCCAGTTGTTACTGACCAAACGCCATTGATTGGAGCAATAGGTTGAGGCGGGTCTGGTACTGCCATCGAACCGGGACTGTAATTTATGACCAGTTCAGGATAATCAGCGGCGCTTCCAGCATTTTCCTTATCCGACATTGCTGCGGCTCCTGAGCCTGACCCTACTATGAGGAAGTCAACAGGGACATTCCAACGCATTGAGTTTTGAACTGCAACGGTGACATTCCATGTGAACCAAGCTGGACTGCTACCAGAAATTGTAGTAGAATCAAGTAGTTGGCCTCTATCGTTACCGGATGCTCCAAATCCTGACCAATTATTTGCGCCCTCATAATTCTCCCAAGTAGCGCTAGCCTCATCCCATCTGTGGTTAATCAGTTCATAGGCTGAGGCTGAAAGAGAACCTGAGATATATGATGATTTCATCCTTAATTCAACATCTGTTACCGCGAGACCGGCTGGCAGAATGTGGCCACGGATATCGCATCCAAAGAGAGTATATTGACTACTTGAGATTGATAATTCCCCGCCGTCATTGGTTGAACCTGGTCCGAGGCTGTCAATGTAAGTATCAGCACAGAATGGTGAATCCATCGTGTGTGATGCATTTGAATGTCGTAATCGGAATTGCCACGTATTGTTCGAAACCCAAGTTGAATTGATTGTTGAAAGGGCAAAGCCAGGGCTTGAGGAATAACCACCCCAGTCGCCATCTTCAATCCAGCGGACACGCCAATTGTAATCTTCTCCGTATTCAAGTCCCCAACTTGATGGCACAGTAAATGTGCCAGTAGTTGTATTGATTCCACTGCTAGCATCGCGGCTATCAACCCGATAAAATGGTCCTTGAGTAAAATCCTCATTACCCGCTAATTCAATTCGAACTTCGTCATTTGTATGACCAGTAGTAGACCAATTTAGAGTGGGGGTTAGATCTGCTGTCATATTGTTGTTAACTACTGACCAAACCCCTTGACCATCAAGAGGCGATTGTACAGTAACGGTGTCAGTAGGGCCCGTTCCATCTCCCCACGCATAGGTAATCACCATCTTTGGTCGTAGGGTGAAAGCATTTTCTTCACTGCCTGCAAACCTTACCCATTCATTGTTTGCTCCAACAGATTGCAAAAGCAAAGAAATCCCATCGCCAGATCCTGATTGGTGTACTCCGCGCATGTATTCCTGAACGCCATAGGTCACGTCAAAATTGAATATGTTCCCCGATTTGTCTCCACTAATAATATCCAAAGAAGAACCAATATTGTTGGAAAGGCCACCGTTTGGCCAAGACATATTCCCTGAGTAATTGTCCCAAGATGCTGTGTCCTCGCTCCAATTAGTTTGACTGAATTCATGGATACTAATCCATGCATCTCCCTGCCTGTCAGTTCTCCTCATCTGCAAGTAGGCACTGAGTATCGTGGCGTTAGAATGCAATCCTGTATGGTCTAAATCAATATGCATGAGAGCTGACATATCATCAAGTGATGAGTTATTTGAGTTGCCAATCCACATGTTTTCGGTGTCACCACCGCTCACGTTAGGACTGCCAGATAACAACCAAGAATCATGTATTGTCCCGCCATCAACACCTAGCGAATCGCGAAGTAGTTCAAACGTCGCGGTATTATTGCCGTTGTTGCTTGCGTTAATGAGAGGAAGAAGGAATTGTCCAGTTTGCCATTCAGAAAGTTGATCTCCTTTGGTTGCTCGAATTCTCCAGTAAGCTGCCATTCCTAAATCAAGGCTGGAAGAACTAGGGATAGTGAAAGTCCCATTACCTCCTGCCATCGTAAAACCGGTATTTGCCCAAGATGAGAAAAGCCATCCACCATCGTCCAGACTTCGGTAATCACTTGATTGTGAAATGTGAACTTCAACGCCTGAACCATTCAAACCACTCCATGCTAAGGTTGGGGTAGTGTCTGCGGTGAGCAGGAATGTGCCAGTTATTGGTACACTATCATTGGCTGGGCCTCCGCGAGTAATTGCTGAGCCTGATGTAGGTGGTGTACTTTCGTAAACAAATGAAATTTGTGGCCTCTTTGTCGTGGTAGGGTGTTCCCGGCTAGCAACTGTTAGGATTCCTAGGCCAACAGATGAAACGGTGAGATTTATGTCACTATTACCGTTTGCTAATGCGCTTTGGGCAATAGATGTCACATTGATACTGAATGAGGATGAACTAGAAGAAAATGAATTACTGCGTGGCTCCCAATCCCCCCTGTCGTTAGACCCGTTTGCACCACCAACTTGCCAGGTAGTGTTGTGTGTGTTATTGAACCAAGTGGCATTTGTTTCGTCATAGTCTGCCTTTAATGGTGCAGCGAATGCATACATTGACCCTTGTGATATTCCACCAGTAATGTAGACGGTTAGAATTGCTCTTTGAATTGAACCAGCAGAAGGAATTGGACCGCTAGGGGTTGTCACAGGGAAACTAAACAGCAGCACACTTTCCATGCCGCTGACATTCGTCAAATTGAGGTTTGCATCACTTCCGTGAGTGGCATTTGGGCTTGTTAAATTCAACCCAGTATCTGCCGAAGATGTTGACGAACCTGTAGCAAATGCAGGCCTTGATAAGGTATCTAATTCAGGTCCATTG
>CAUZFJ010000065.1:0-6495 GCA_963579105.1 Candidatus Thalassarchaeaceae archaeon | reverse complement strand
GATTAGAACTCTCCAGAATTTTACTTCACCTTCTTCTTCCATCAATCTACGAACCAAATCCCACTCACCCATACTCACACCACCACTTGTGAGAATTGCATCACATTGTGACGCGGCCAAATCAAAGGTCTTTCTTAGACCATCTAAATCATCAGTAACAAATGGATATTTTACTGGTTCACAACCCATTTGTGAAACCAAACCTACTAAGGCAGTTGTATTTGATTCATAAATTTGACCAGATTGTAAGGGCTGACCTGGCTCTACTAATTCATCACCAGTCCCTATAATCGCAATTTTTGATGGTTTGATAACTGGGATTTCTGCATATCCCATCATTGCTGCCATCGCCAAATGTGCTGGCTTTAACTTTGAACCAGACTCTAAACCAACTTCACCTTCAGTTAGGTTTTCTCCTTGCTTCCGTATAAAATGCGGCCGTGCCGGGCCGGTGATTGTAACATGTCCATCCACAACAACGCTATCTTCTATCATAACGATTGAATCGGCGCCTGGAGGTATCGGCGCACCAGTCATTATACAGCATGCTTGACCGTGTTTTACTTCTGTTTGTTCTGAACTTCCAGCTTGAATTGTACCAATAATTTCTAATTTAGAATTAAGATTTATGCAATCCGCTTCTTTCACAGCCCAACCATCCATTGCCGAATTATCAAATCTCGGATCATCAACCATTGACACCAATGATTTGGCTAATACCATATTATGAGAATCTTCAAGAGGTAGGATTTGTGTCTCAAATAAAAGTGGGATTTCATTGGCTAATTCAATCGCTCGTTCGATAGATACACCCACTTCCATGGTTATGCGAGTATGTGGTTGGCCTTGAGTTAGTCGCCGAACATATCAAAAATAATTGACAAGAGGGAAAAACGTGAGTAGTGTTGAATTCACCTTCTTGCTGATTGGCCTTTTTATTATGGCTATATTATACTCTAGCGTAGGACACGGGGGTGCGTCTGGTTATCTTGCAATTATGTCTTTAACATCATATGGCTTAATGGAAAGTGCTTGGCTAAAACAACATGCTTGGTTCTTAAATATCATAGTAGCGAGCCTTGCTTTTTATTATTATAGAAAAGAGGGTTTTCATGATATAAAATTGACTATTCCGTTTGTTATTGCAAGTATACCAATGGCATTTATTGGTGGCTATTTGTTTATTGATGGGGCTGTATATGATTTACTACTTTCACTAACTTTAGTGTGGGCTGCTTGGAGACTGTATCGTACTATGTCATTAGACGAAAAAGAAGAAACAACAATTCCGACATTTCAACAAGCAATTCCATGGGGGGTTGGAATTGGTTTAGTAAGTGGAATTGTTGGTGTTGGGGGTGGAATTTTTCTTTCACCACTTGTCCTTTTGAAAAAATGGGCAACACCAAAAAAGGTTGCAGCTACATCTGCAGTTTTTATTTGGGTAAATTCAATTGCTGCATTGGCTGGGGCAGGGTTCTCTGGACAATTAAATTTAGATTTTGAAATATTGCTTTATTTTGCATTGGTTGTATTAATCGGTGGTTTTATTGGATCATTTTATGGCTCCAAAATTTCATCTCAATCTACTATTCAAAAATTACTAATGATTGTAATATTAGTAGCAGCAACAAAACGAATATTTGGTTTACTAATTCAATTAATTTAGAAACCAACTAAGTCTTCGTGTCCACACTCTGGATGAGCGCACAAAACCTTGTACTTGTCAGTACTTGGCCGGGGGATTCTATTCATTGAACCACACAAAGTGCATTGATGCGAAACTTCCTTAACTTCTTCAACATCAGAAATACCGTCAAGAACTCTACCTGTGTTTTGAGTTGACCAACCAACTTTGTCGGTATAACTCTCTTTGCCTTTCATTTTTTTACTGCGAAGGGTTAGTTTCATCTTTCGGCGTCGGCGGCGCTTTGGTTTGCCTGCCTTCTTCCCTACTGGTTTCTTTGCCATGTTGACCATTTACTGCACACGGCCTATCCTATTAGATAATTCGCATGGAAAGAGTAGGTGAATCTATAGTAAATATGATTGACAATTTTCTGGTTGGTGGATAGTCATTCCTTCATTTTCTAACTCATTTTTTAATAATTCTTGGCCATCATCTCGATTACCGTGAAATAAAATTACATCATCTGCGGCAACTTGTTTTGCAAAATCAACCAGAAGGGGATTATCGGCGTGGTTCGAAAATGAAAATTGATCTACTTCTAAATTGATATCAACTAGTTTGCCAAAAATTTTCAATCGTGAATCGTCAAGCATTTGACGGCCCCCACTACCTTCGGCTTGATATCCTGTGAGTAATATTGCATTTCTTTGGTCATGTCTCAATCGATTAAGATACCAATGAGCAGGACCGCCATCTAACATTCCACTAGTAGTTACGATCACATCCCCTTTAATCGCTTTTTTACGATCCGATTTACTCGATACTAATCGTGCCCATCGCTTGATTTTTCTAAATACATCTACATCTCTAATATAATCTGGATGATCTAGGTAATGATTGAGTATACGTTTGCCCATACCATCATAATGTACATCCAAATCAAAATTACTCTCCCAAAGATATCTGAGCATATCTTGTCCTCTTCCATTAGCAAAAGAGGGAATAAGGCACGTGCCTCCTCTTTCAACAACTTCTACAACTCTATCAAGAAAACGTTGTACCTCTGACTCACGATCTGGTTGTTCTCTACCAGCATAGGTTGATTCAAGAAAAAGAATATCACTTTTTATCGGTTTTGCACCCTCAACACATGGTGATGTTCTTGTATCAATATCACCAGACCATAGTAAATTCCTTTCACCTAATTGAATCTCTACCATCGCGGCACCAGGAATATGTCCTGCAGGTAAAAAACGCCATTTCCATTCTCCATGTTCAACCCATTCATCAAAAGGATGGGTGACGATTTGGTCTAGAGCTTCTTCTAAATCTCTTTTATCCCAAGGTAATGGTTGTCCTTCTATTGAACTCACTTTGTAAGTATCTCTCCAAATCATTTCAAGAACATCTGCTGTTAATTCTGTACAATGTAACCTTGCCCCATGAGAAGCAACAAGCCATGGCGCAAGACCAACGTGGTCAATATGTGAATGCGTTAGAATTACATCTGACACTGGAGGCCCTTCTTCTGGATAAGTAGGTGGTTTTTTGGGTACAAATCCATAATCAATTTGTAAACGAGTGCCGGAACTATCTTCTAAAATACAACCAACATTACCAACTTCTGGCCCCCCACCAAGAAAATGATAGCGTAATTTCCCATCTTCAATAGGGCTAGAATCATAATTCGTAGTCGAGCCAGGTGTATAGAGAACCATAAGAACGATTTTTCCGTGACTTCAATGTTTCATCAACCTTGGGTAATAATGGGATAGGCCCCCTTCCTTTCCAGTAGAAATTAAAAATGCCAAATTAGGAAAAACAAATTTCAATTATTTTTCTAACTAACTATTATGTTCTGCCCGCGTCTAGACTTGAACACCTATTGCTTTTCACACTAATTTACATACTAAATCTTGTATTGCTTTTCTTTTCTTTCTATTCCAGTGGAAATATAGGGGTGGGTAACATCATTGAAAGTGCAGTGTCTCTTCGACTACACGTGGCTCGCATACCAAACACACTGTTTGTCGTTGATGAAACACGTTGTTTTGGTTGTGCGGCTTGTATTGCATTATGTCCTGTTGATGCATTAATTTTGGATGAACTTCTAGTGATCGTAGACGAACCCACATGTACTCATTGTGAACTTTGTATACCCTCTTGTCCTGTCTTTGCATTATCTTTAGAGAAGGTTTAGTGAATAAATGAAAATAGCAATTATTGGAGCCAATATATTTGGCCTTGGCCTTGCTCATTTTTTGCATGAAGAATATCAAAATAATTTATCCATTGATATTATAGAGGAAAGAGCAGAAATTGGATTTCCCTGTTTGGGTTCTGGATTACTGGTAAATCATGAAAAATGGGTTGGAACAGTAGATACCTGGTTGTCATCTTTTACATTTTTACCAAAATTAAATCAAGGAATTGGATTAGCTTTTAGACGTGATTGGTTAGAAAAAGATCTAGCACTTTCATTAGTAAATAACGGTATTACAATCGATGTTCGAACAACTGTTGTTTCTCAAACCAAAACATCCCTCTCCCTAATAGGGGTTGGGGGTCATTCTTCAATATGGGAAGGTGATATTGTGATTGATTGTAGGATTGAATCAAAATCTTCTCTAATTGGGGTTATTTCAAATTCCCCCCAAGATGGTGGTTGGCAAAGAAATGATGGTACTTGGGAAGGTTGGTATGAAAATTTACCAACTGAGTTTAATATTTTACAAATACTTGATTCATCCTCTTCAACCATTGATGAAAATGGTATAGATTTTTCTCTTGAATTAGCGAAAAAGAATTTTCAAGAAATTTTAACCATCTATTCCAATGGGTAATGCAAAAGGACAAGCCTCCCCTCGGATGGTCTAATGTGGTCTTCAGAGGGGTCTGATTTGTTAAACTATGTTCACACATCTAGTGTTGCTAGACATATTATTTTGATTGATCCAGATTCCCAAACTAGTGAAGAAGCAGCTAAGAGATGTGTTGCTGCCGTAATTGCTGGTAGTAGAATGATATTTGTTGGTGGTTCTACAGGAACTGACAGCAATAATGTCCACGAGACAGTAAAAGCAATTCAAGAAACCCTCGAATTATGTTCCTGGAATGCTTCTCAGGATTCCTCTTCTGATTCTGAAATGTGGGAAATACCTGTGGTTTTATTTCCTGCAGCGGCTAATGCATTTTCTTCAGCAGCAGATGGCATTACTTTCATGATGTTGATGAACAGCACAACACCAAAGTTTCTAATTGAAGAGCAACTGAAAGGTGCTACACCAATAAAACAGGCAAATGTTACTCCAATATCAATGGGTTATGTTGTATGTGCTCCAGGTGGTAAGGTTGGGGAAGTGGGTCAAGCAAACCTAATCACAGAAAATGATATTGAATTAATCACAAGTTACGCGATATGTGCCGAATCCTATGGTTTTTCTACAATTTATTTAGAAGCAGGCAGTGGTGCTAACCAACCAGTTTCACCTGAATTAATTAAAGCAGTAAGAAAATCATGTAACCTAACTCTGCTTGTTGGTGGTGGAATTAAAGATGGAAAAACAGCAAGTATAGCAGTTGATGCTGGCGCGGATTGGATAGTTACTGGTAATTTAACAGAAGGATTTTCTGATGCTCACGAATTACAGACCACCCTTCAGACCTTCATAACAGAGATGCAATCATAGGTGATTATTTGATTAATCTAGAAGAACCAAATTAGTAAACCAATGGGGATTGAATATGGGCCAAGAGGCGCCAATCATCCCTCTCTATTTACCATGGACAGATACTGAACGAAAGTTGTTGTCTCTGAAAGAATTTATTCGCTCACGATCTTTCAGTTTAATCTATCTAAGTGGAATTATCACCATTTGGGCGACCCTTGGGTTCGGGCATTGGGGTAGCTTACGTTGTGAGACATTGGGCGAGCAGTTGGCCTGTTCTAGCGCTGTTTGGCCAAATAAGTTAGTTGATGCCCCGCACGAATATCTACTTTCTTTTTTCACATCTCCTTGGTTTCATAACGATTTTTCTCATATTATATTCATCATCATTTCCTTCCTTATATTCACCCAATCTTTTGAGGCTAAAGCAGGATCCAAATCAACGGCACTTCTCTTCTTTGGGACTATTACTTTCACTTCGATTTTAGCCGCCTTTTTTTTCAACACTGGTGCTCATTTTTGGCCAGACAACGAAATATTCACACATCCAATGGGTAGAAGTTGGATGGGGGGGTCTGTTGGTCTGATGGGCATCCTCGGAGCATTATCCCACCAATCAAGATGGAAATGGTTAATTCCAATTATTTTACTTTCTTTCGAATATTGGAATAGTGAATACAATGGGATATCAGAATACATTACTTGGGGCCATCTATCTAGCGCTTTGTTTGGTTTTGTAGTATGGGGAATATACCTCAAGCGAAATACATCAATTTATTCTGACGAAAAGAACAAACTAACGGCGCCCGAGGGATAACTATGGCTTTTGAATGCAACATTGACGCGCGTGGTAAAGTTGCACGATTGAAACTAGGTATTAGGCTACTTGTTTTAGGACTAATATTGGGTGCACTTACTTTATTTGGAGTTATTCCAACCACACTTGGGTGGGTTATCACTGGGGGTGCAATTACGGGTGCTATATTTGTAATGTGGGAGGCCCGTATGGGTTGGTGTGTTGTTCGAGCAATGGGTTTCAGGACTAAAATATAATTTCACTTATAATTACCTTAATATTTGATTCGCTATCAACTGCGCATCATTATTGCGTGAATTGTTTCGTATTACTGTGGATTGCGCATACTTTTCATACAACGGGCACCTCTCGTCAAATAACTGTTCAAACGTCTTACCTTT
>CAUZFJ010000064.1:0-6737 GCA_963579105.1 Candidatus Thalassarchaeaceae archaeon | reverse complement strand
AAAACTAATCCAATTTCAAGTTTCTAGTTATTGCTGATATCAAGCAAACAGAATATAGGCGCCGATACCAAACATTGTGATATCAACAATGACATGGCTGACGTAGGATGGCCATATGCTTCTATGACGCAAATAGAGCCAAGACCACATAACACCACCCGTAAATACACCTATTGAAGCGAGAGTTATTGCCCACCATGGAAACATTGCTGCACTTCCTATAACATGGTGTGATGTGAATGCCAAACCGGCTAAAATTACTGCCCATTTACCACCCACAAAAGTCTCAAACTTTTCAAAGATGAACCACCGAAATAAGTACTCTTCAAGCAAAGAGTTGAATGTGAACCAGTAGACAAATGCTGCAAAATATAGCCAAGGATTTAGCAAGCCAAAAGGTTCAACAAAACCCCTAATTTCACTATTATCAAGGCTATCTTGGGCTAAAAACCACGCTATAAACATGACAACACTCATGGCAATCCCGAGAATAATTCCCTCCTTGATGCCACCTTCAGGGCAGGGAGATTTTGACACCTCTTTTTTTTCTATTTTAACCCGCCAAAATGCGGGGAATCCTATCTGCCAAATTTTTCCGAGCATCCAAACTGCTGAACCAATAATTCCACCAAAAGCTGTGGCGATGATAAGTGAAACAGTTGCTATTGGGGCGGTGAAAAATAGAGCCAATCCAGCCTCAGCCTTTTCTTCCATCAATATTCTTTGTTCGCAAGTCACATTTGAATTATTTGCCGGCATCAGCATTTTACAATGACTTTCAATTCCACGGCAATAGTTGTTGGTAGTGCTGTAACAGCAACTGTTGTTCTTGTGGGCATAATTTCTGAGAAGTACTCTGCATATACTTCGTTAAATCCTGTAAAATCTCTCTCCATATCTACGAGAAAGCACAGACAGTCAACCACATTTTCAAGTGATAAATCAACTTCTTCAAGAATAGATTTGATGTTCTCTAGAACTTGCTTTGTCTGTGCCTTGATATCATAATCAATTGGATTTCCATTTTCATCTTTGATTGGCCCACCAACAATTTCGTTAGTTTCCGGGTGCCTTGGTCCAATCCCTGATACAAAAACCAGGCTTCCAACACGTCTAGCATGAGGGTACGCACCTACTGCTTTTGGGGCGTTATCTGAAAATATTGGCCCATCTTTGCTCATCATTTTACCTGCGGTTTTCTTACCTACAATAGAGCCAGCCACAGCACCGACTGGTCCACCAACTACAGCACCTGCAGCAGCACCAATTACTCCCCCAGCATGCGAAATTACTGAGGAACCATATTCATCATACAAATCATCAATGACCTCTACGGGTGATGGCCAATCCTCTTCTTCCTCATCAGAAGGGGGGTTTTCTTCCTCTTCTGGCATTAATTCATCCCCTTATCGAGAACATCCCTGTCACCAGAGTAAACTTCAACATCATCTTCATCAAATTCCTTATCGCCAATTGAGCCTGATGTGGGGGTTAGTTGGATGACCGCTCCCCCTGACCCATGAAGGGCGGCGTATGCCAACACCTCTCCATTGTAACTGTTTGATTGCCCCATGGTTGCTGCCATCCACCAAACCGGTTTGTAAGCAACCACTTTTTGAACCCTAATCTGGCCATGTATTTCGCGGCTTAGTTGGCTTAAATCTTCCAAACGCCCTTGGCCAAAGAATTCCATAATTTTCTGATTCCACTCTTCATCCTTGGCACTGTGGATTCGGTCGTCTTTTGGTTCAATATGTTCTGTGAACATTCGATTAGAAAGTGTAGCAACTACCACTATTACTGCTTTTTTCCCCTGTTGCTTGAGAGTATCTCTCGCGGCTTTTCCTAAGACAATTGATTCAGATCGGTTTGAATAAACATTTGAGGAAACGATACAGGCAGGAATCCGGTTGTCAGGATTCAGCAGTTTTAGGGCAACGACTGAGCCGGTATCAATAGGAAATCCATCATAGGCGATGGTCCTTGAATGAAGTCCTCTTTGGCCACAATTTTCATTATAACCGTGGGCGAAATCAGAATCCATTTTGAATTTGTAAGGCATACTGCCAAGAAAGTGAAAATCATCATCAACATGGGTCCATTCAGGTTCAGGATGGGCCTGAATTTGATGTCCAATGACACTTGGCCATGTCGTTGAGTATACTAGAATTAAATCTGCATCACTTTCTTCAATCCTTTTGCGTGCAGTATCAAAGGCTGAGCGTAATTGTCCCCAACCCTCATTTTGTTCGGGGACTAGAAGGGGGTGTGGTTGAGGTGGCACATACAGGCCAAAGCAGATTGGAGATTCGCTCAAAGTACAACCTCCCGAGTTTCGGGATTTGGGTCCCACGCAGCAACGACATTTCCAGTTCCAATCACAGATTGATAACCATATATTTCTGCAGGATAATCTGGCATTCCTAATGCCTCCATCATCCAACTTATTGAACCAGAATCAGTTTCAGCCATTGTCTGCTCAGTAAATTCAGGCATCAAGTCAATGACTTCTTGCATTTTCCCTTGACGCATTAAATCAATCAGTTTCATGTCCCAAACATAATTACTGTGATTGTAGATATGTTGTTTTGACATATCTTCTGGGATAGGTGGCTCTGTGGTGAAATGACGGTGTGAAAGACTATGAGTTGAAACCAAAACAACCCGCTTATCACTCTCAAGAATCGCCTTGCGACAGGCTCGCCCAAGTGCCCTAGCTTGTTCATTCATCACTTCTACTGAGTAATAATGCCGACTACGGTTTGACGAGATAGGAACAAGTGGTTTGTCCCAATCTTTGTTGAGCATGTGTGCCGAAACGATGGTTCCGTAATCAATGCGAAAATCTTGGTTTTCCATCATCATTGTAACCATGCCTGCATCTTTGGCTGCATCGTGCATGGCGCGAGATAATTCTACGTCTACCTCTAGGTCATAGTTGAATTGGAAAAGATTCGGAAAAACAGGGTCAACCGACTTTGATTTGAAATGAGGAAGTCCAAGGAAGTGAGTTCCGATGTAAGTTTGCCAATGTGGGGTGAAAATTACCAAAGCATCGTAGTCAAGAGTTTTGAGTTTGTTGGCTAGTTTTGCGTAACCCCATCTCAGGGTTTCCCAGCCGCCTTCTGAGTTAGGTTCATTCTGCTGTGGATTATCTGCATA
The DNA here is from genome assembly GCA_963579105.1 of Candidatus Thalassarchaeaceae archaeon. Lineage (GTDB taxonomy): Archaea > Thermoplasmatota > Poseidoniia > Poseidoniales > Thalassarchaeaceae > MGIIb-Q1. The sequence continues at coordinate 3,575 of CAUZFJ010000064.1, read as the reverse complement.
AACCACGTGTGGGGGGTGCGGCGCGATACAACCTGCGACAATCTCTCCCATACTATCACAATGAGGGAGGGGCAACCTGTTCATCATTGTTAGCATCATCCAAAACCGTCAAGGGTGGTATCTATTGCCGGTAGATTGTGGCTACAGTTGGCGGTGAATCAGACGATGCTTCTGATGCGGTTGAAGCAAATGAGGCTGAGGGGGCCTCGGCGATTCAGAATATCACCGTTCAGGATTCTGTGCTAATGGGGGATGTGAACCAAGTCCGCCAAAGTGATGACTCGCTGGATGAGGTGGTTGGAGCTCCGAATGATGACGGAGAAACGCTTAGCATTCAAACCGAGCCTGTTGCAAGAGCACAGATGATTAGTTGGCAAGTATGGCAACCTGTTTTATTGGGATTAGTAGCGGCTTTTCTGAGCAAATTCCTGTGGCTGGATTATGTTTACCCAGCAATTGGATTTGATTCGCAATGGTGGCTGGATAATGGTTCATTATTATTCAGCGGAGATATCTTGGCATTCTTATTTGCTCTCTCTTCTCTTCACTGGTATGATAATTGGGGACAACGAGCAAAAATGCTCATATCGGCCTCTATTTCTATCAATTTTTGTCTGATGTTATTGTTATTTAGTGGACTATTTTGTTGGCCTATTATCATTTTAGTTTGGGTTCTGATTACAGTAGTTTGGGGCAAATACCGATTATCACCTTATCGAACCGGAATATGGCTTGGTGTTGGCGGTGCGGTTGCATTAATCCTCGGCGGAATAATGGCTCACTTTGTACTATGATTTTCAGTGTTGGAAAATAGGTTTGAGTAATTATTCGTTTTCACCGTTACTTGGCCACGCATGTGATGGGGTAGAAGTTAGCCAATGCACACCGTTCTTCTTCATTCTCCATAGTCGGTGAAGTACCCAACCAGTAATCCATAGCGATGGGATTGAAAGTAAGTATGCGCGAGTCAGAGTTTGCTCTGAATCTGGATAAATGTTGTCAACCTTGACTTCCATAATTCCCGAACCATCATCACCAGGGTGGTGTAATATTGCGATGTGATAGACTTTGGGCTGGCTCACCTCAAATTGGATTGATTCACCAGGTGCGGCTTCAATTACTGCCCATTCTTCGCTCAGTTCTTGCCAATTGATATGACCCGCATCCATCTGATCGACGGAGTTTTCGGTAATGATGAGAATAACCTGCAGAGTTTCACTTTCATGCCAGTTCGTGATATTCATTTCAACAGATTCGAAATGATCTACTTTCTGAACAATTTCAAAGGTGGAATCTCCCGGTCCCAGTCTAAATGAAGGGCGTTCATCATTTGTGCCTGCTTGGTAATTCACTGCACTCATCAAAATTAAAACCATCAAAACAGTGACTATTCCTTCAACAAATAGATGACTACGCCATCTTTTCAGGCTGATACCTTGAAACAATTTCCCGTAATCATTGCGGATTCGAGGTTGAATTTGGTGAATGAAAAGAGCCCCTATCGCTCCAACAATCATTCCTAGTGGAATGTCAACAATCCAGTGAATACCCAGATAGAGAATCGTGAATATGAATAAAATGGTGTTAGCTAAAATGAAAACGTGGTATCTCCAATGGTCCCAATCTCGCAGTTTGATTCCGCGCTCTCGGCAATGCATCCAGTTTAGCAGTAAAATCCCGAAAGGGATTGCGACATGCAGTGAAGGGACCGCATTATCTAGGGGGTCATGGCTTACATAAAATGCAGTATAAATGCCGTCATGGTAGAGCAGTGCTTTCATGCCGGCTATCCATGAAGATGTTACTTCAACATTGAAAAACAGGTAATATGGTACGGCAATTGCATAGATTAACAAGTAATTCAAGGTAACTTTGTCCGTCATATCTCGCTCCCCTGTGTAGGCATAGTAGACCGTCGTGACATAGATTAAGAATAGGTAAATGAATAGGTAGTGAAAGTTTAGGATACTCGTCAGTGTAGAGTTCTCAAAGGTTTGTTGAATCCATAAGGTAGGTTCTCCCTCAATGGCATACACCCAATCTGTCCAATGTCCGGTAGCATACTTGATTGGCTCATTCAGTTTATCGGTTGCACCTTTCCAAATAATGATGACAATATAACCCATAATGTGAAGGTAATATCGTTGGTTATGAATCATATCTCCAATTTTTGATAGTGGTGTGCGCATCTCCTTACGGTGCACTGTGAATATCCAGCAAATGGCTGGAGTCAGCAGGAGAATTATCCCCATCATCACCCAATAGGGGCTTGCCATGTTTGGGCCGGCTCATAGAGCCGATTTGATGATTACCCCTGTTAGGCTTGAATCAAGTACGAAGGATATGGATTCTGACAATAACCACAATGGATGCTGGCAAAGAAAAATCATTCTTCTTCGGATTTACCGTTTGGCATTAATTTACTAAACACTATTGGGGATATTGTTACGGTAATAATAGCAACTAGAATAATTGCTGAGTTGACAGCAGGCGTGATTATTTCCTGTTCTAAGGCGATTAGGGATGCTGCGATTATTAGGGATAATCTAGCAGATAACAGAGAGCCTGCTGCAAATGTTTCTTTCCAAGTGAAGCTGAACCTAAACAACAGCATTGGTACCATTTTGACAACTATTGCGGCGGCCAAAAGAAGTGGGACGAGCAGTAATGCATCTCTTGAAGAAATTAATTCCTGAACATCAAAACTCACTCCTACAAGGATAAAGAATATTGGGATGAAAAAGGAAAATCCAAACGCTTCCAAATCTCTCTCCACCCTTCTTTCAGGTGATGTAGTGAGCAGGGAAATCACCACTCCAGCGATGAACGCACCGAGAATCATTTCAGCATTCAAAATCTCTGCTAATACAATGAATGAAACCAAAATTGCTAAACTTGCTCGTAATTTTATCTGTGAAGTTGCATGCGACAAATCATCAAATAATTTACGAATGGTGCTGCTTCGTTGTGCTACGATTCCTGTACGGTAGAGAGCAGCAAAGGCTAGGAAGAGGAAAAACACGAGAAGCATTTTTATGTTCAGTCCACCTTCCAAATATGTGGCTAGCAAAGATATTAGGAGCATAGTAACGAAATCTGCAAACAGTGCTGACATCAATACAGACTGCCCGAATCTCGTATCTGATAATTTTCTCTCTTTTAGGACTGGGAGAACTACTCCAAGTGAAGTGGTTGACAGGATTAAAGCCAACATCAAATCATTTTTCACCAATTCTGGGTCTATTAGATTACTGGAAATATAGTATGAAATAACCAGTGTCAAGGAAAATGTGACGGCGGCTAGAATAATTGGGTGGCTGGTGATTTTTGCTTTTGCTTCTCCAGCGGCTTTAGAGATTTTTCCAATCATTGTAAAATCAATTTCCATACCAGCGATAAACATCAGGTATGCTAAGCCAAAATCAAGCAGGAAATCAAACACTTCGCCTTGGCCATCTATGATACCCAAAAGGCTAGGTCCGATGATGATTCCAGCAATAATTTCTCCAACGACAATTGGCATCTCTACTCTCTGCCATCGAGAAAGTAAAATCGGCACCAAAAAAGAGACGAGA
>CAUZFJ010000063.1:0-6748 GCA_963579105.1 Candidatus Thalassarchaeaceae archaeon | reverse complement strand
CAGCAAAATATCCTGGATTTTACTTCTTACCAAGATGGCCAATGGCGATGAAACCATTCTACATTTACCACAATGCTGACGAGAAGGGGCCAAACGGCGGTCAACTAAGCCGTGGTTTTGACTTGAACTATGGCCGTGATGAAATGACTAGTGGTGGACAGCGTGAGCATCGTGTAGATGTTCTAGTTGAAAACCTAGAAAATATGGAATTAAACCCAGCAGATTTCACCTTTTACACCGATGGATTCCGCTTTGGGGCACCACCTCACGCAGGATGGGGTCTTGGAGTCGCAAGACTTCTGATGGTATTGACCGGAGCAGGCAATGTCAGAGAAGTAGTTCTCTTCCCAAGAGACCGAAGTCGAGTCACTCCCTGAATAATTACAGGACGGTAGTCAATTGACTCCAGAGAATTCAAAAAAAGTCTGGGCCTACATACAGGAAGCGGGCGACAAACTGGTTGGGAAACTCCCACCATCTCACCGCCATCCTAGTGGCAGGAACTCGTATGCCCATGTCGCAATCTGTGTCAAGTCCAAGTTTGGTCAATCGTACAAGGACCTACCCGATGAACGAATTAATGAGGTGATGGAGTACATTGACTATCTCGTTGAGAACCCCTCTTGAGCAAATTGAATTGTGGACCGAAAAGAACGGGTATCTAAGGCCCCTCCGCTGATTGATAGTCATGCCCGAAGGAAGCAAGCCGACTTTCGCCTTCCTTCTGCTTTCTGAGCATCCATATGGTCGTGAGATGCTGGCTCAAATCCTCGCGGAAGGATTTGTTCCAACAATAATTATTTCAGAAGATTCTGAAATCGCTGATGAAGAGAGAGAGAAATTCCTCGACCGAATCGCCGGCAAGCCAATCGCCGCAACCATAGAAGTCCAACTCGCTGAAATAGCGATGCCGGGCCAAACCGGAGCACCGGGAATTGTTGTACCTCATGTAAGTGTACCAATCCACAATTCTGAAAATGTAATGCCCCACATTTGTGACCTGACACTTGACCTCATCGTGTTTGGAGGAACACGGATAATCCGCGGTGAAATCCTAGACCATCCTACAGACGGTGTCATCAATTCACACCCTGGTCTCTTACCTCACTGTCGTGGCTCAGCAAGTCCTGCGTGGTCGGTTTATCACGACATCCCAATTGGCTCTTCAACTCACTTTTGTGACAATGGAATTGACACTGGAGAACTGCTACTAACCCGTCAAATTTCTGTCACCAAGGGAACGACTTACGAAGACCTATGCTACGATACATTGGTGCTAGCAGGTGTGCTAATGAAAGATGCATTAGTGGGTTATGAGGGCGGGAAATGGAGTGAAATGCGACACCCGCAAGGTGAAAGCGAACACCCTACCTTCCGTAATGCACCCGACGAGGTGTTACAGGTAGTGCGGGAAAAATTAGCAGACTTTACTTATGCTCACTACGTTGATTAAAGGAGATGAAAAAATGGAGAATATATCACCACTCGCTGAAGATGCTTTTGATGGGCGCCATGCTATTGTTTGTGGCGCATCTGCTGGAATCGGACGCTCAACAGCCCTAACATTAGCCGCTGCTGGAGCAGAATTAACATTGATTTCTCGCTCAGCAGATAAGTTGACTGCTCTAGCGAATGAATGTCACGATGCTGGTTCCCCAGCAGTCCGCGTTCTGCCGATAGATTTGGAGGATGGGCGGGCAATTGATGCTTTAATTCCAGCCCATCTGAAAGAATTTGGTCCAGCACATATTCTCATCAATAATGCGGCTGGACCTCCTTCAGGTCCTCTTTTAGATGCTACAGATGATGATTTCCTCAAACCTCTAAAACGCCACCTTTTCGCTGCTCAGCGCATGGTGAAACACTGCCTACCTGGGATGGAGAATCTACAGCATGGCAGAATAGTGAATATCATCTCAACCTCGGTCCGTGAGCCGATTGCCAATCTTGGGGTTTCCAATACCGTGAGAGGAGCAATGGCGGGATGGTCAAAAACCCTAGCAACTGAACTCCCACCTTGTGTAAGTATCAACAATATCTTACCTGGATTCACAAATACTGGTAGACTTGAGTCCTTGGCTGAACAAATATCTGAGACAAGAGGGGTGACACCAGACGACGTGCGCTCTACATGGCTTGCAGGAGTACCTGCTGAACGCTTGATTGAGCCGGAAGAAACGGCTGCCGCCATCGCCTTCCTTTGTTCTGATGCAGGCGGTGCGATTCGCGGAGTTTCACTCGCTGTTGATGGTGGCAGAATGCGCTCAATATAAGGTGAAGATATGGAGTTTGATGTTTTCTTTTCGATATCGCAGACGCCAGATTCTACTGGCTTCTGCCCTGATGAGCAAACAATGTATTCCAACTATATTGAACAGTTGAAACTTGCAGATAATCTCGGGTATGGCGTGGCTTGGATTGCTCAAGCCCACCTATCTACTGAAATTCAGAAACTCAACCGAAACCCTGTCATCCCACATTGGGAAGGAGAGGTTGGTTTGTGCACCGATTTTTTCCAATTAGCAGCCTTATCATTCGCTGAAACTAAGCAAATTGAAGTTGGCTCTGCCGTGCTTTCAATTCTTGCAAATGGTGGCCCAATAGCAGTTGCTGAAAGAGTAGGGAATTTTTGTGCACTGCAGGAATTAAGAGGTGATTCAAGGAAACTACACATTGGATATTCTGCTGGAAGATTCCAATTCATGGCATCACCATACGGAGTAATTCCACGTGATGCAGTGGAACAGGCAGCATGGCCTGCTCTGCGCGGTCAAATCTTTTGGGAAGCGAGTGAGATATTCCTGCGCTTGCTAAATGGTGAAGCATTCTCATCAGATTCTGTTCGCAAAACAATTCTCAGCAAAGATACTTTTCGCACTGATGAAGATTGGCAAGCCGTGCAAGAAACAGCAATTGAGGTCGGAGGATTGGACAAGCCGCCTCAAGAAATTGAAATACCCAACCACTATCAATTTGAAGAAATCAAATGTATCCCACAAAATTGGAATCGGGACCTTCTCTCTCTAACCCTTGGAAGTCACGAGCCGGCTTTGCAAATTGAAACTAACAAGTATCGCCCCGTTCAGGTTTTCAACCTGTCAATAACTGCGCCTGAACTAATTGAGGCAACTCATGATAGAATGACCGAATCCTACCACGAGAGTGGTGGTTCCTGGCAACGAAATATGATGCCAAGAACGATTATGGTATTCTTGAATAATGAGGAAAACCTCACCGCAGAAGAACGGTCAACTGCGGCTCAAACAGAAGCAAAAGAAACTCTAGATTCATACTGGAATGCTCTTGAAGGCACAATTGACCCAGCAAAAGTCTCCAAAGCGGCAAACAATGCCGTTATTGGGAATGCCGAAGAGGTCGCGGCCCAAATCGTTGAAAGATTCCACCCCGACGACCGGCTCATGCTGTGGTTTGATTTCTTCCGTCATGACTCCGCCCGAGTTCAGCGGGATATGCTTGCATTCATGAATGAAGTTGCACCTTTAGTAAATGGAGATGAGTGACTTGGCTGAGCACAACCCATCATCAGTTTCCCCCGGCAGACCAGGCTCGGGTGTGTACCCTACTAACCCTCTTGGGGAAGTTCACGAAGGGATTCCTACCGGACGAGATGTTGAATGGGAGCCACTGGTCGATTTCCGTCGCAATGATGTTTCTGAAAATACAATTCATGGGGCTGTTGCGTGGGCACATGGAAACGAAGTCATCCATTCCTTTGGAGGAAATGTCCTTTGTTATGGACGTTCTATGATGAAACCGCTATTGATGAAAACATTTGTTGATGTTTTAGATAGCGAACTCTCTAGTGAGCAAAAAGCAATTGCGTGTTCGTCTCACAATGGTGATACCGAACACGTCGCTGCAGCCCAATCAATCCTCAATGAATCAGAATGGGGATTAATGCAGTGTCCATTAGATGTACCTCTAATTCAATTCGGACGCCAAGTCCGTCGCCCTCGGCGTTGGTTCCATACTTGTTCTGGAGAACATGCGGCTATTCTCAAAGCCCTTCGATTGAAAGGAATTAATCGGGCAGGCTACACTCTACCACAATCAGAATGGTTCCCACTTTTCATTGATGTTCTCAGAGGTTTCCTTGGGCAACCAGACTGGAACCCAGTGCGAGTAGCAAAAGATGGCTGCGGCTTGCCAACAGTTTCCAACACCGTAAATGAATTGGCGGTAATGTTTGCCGGCTTAGCCACAACAAAAGATGACGATTGGATATGGGAATCAATGTGCAATCACCCAGACCTTGTAGGTGGATTCAATCGTCTTGATTCAACCATCCTAAAATGTGGAGAAGGAAAAGTCTTGGCAAAGGAAGGAGCTGACGGACTTTTGGGTCTCTCAGTGATTCATCCAAAATACCCAAAGGGTCTAGGAATTACCATAAAAATCGCGCACGGTTGGAACGCTCAAGCAACTTGGTATGTTGCGCGAGCCGTCCTTGGTGTACTTGGAATTGAGTTGAGAAATCCTTACCCTCTACATCGTCAAAAAGCGTTTATCGTACCCGGTGTTGTGCCTCCTGACCTACTCAAAAACCTCGAATCGGTGGTTACTTGGGATGAATGGGACCCGGACAGCGACCGCTGGTACTACGACTGGCGCCAATACTCAGCAACGTCAAACCCTGCTGGGTCATCAGAGGAAAATAACCCCAAATGAGGTGAAAAGATGGATGAGGAATACAGTGATACTGGATCCAGCCCTTCTGTTTTGGACCCGGAAGATGGTGACGTTCCGGACCTACTGAACTACATCTCCGGTGAGTTCCACCCTGCACATAGTGAAGAATGGCTGGACGACCTTTCCCCCGCAACCGGAATGAGAATTGCGAGAGTTCCTAAATCAAATATTGATGACATCAACGCGGCTGTAAATGCTGCTCGTGGCGCTTTGCCAGAATGGTCATCTCTGAGCCACGCTAGTAGAGCTGATTGGCTAGACAAAATTGCTGATGCCCTTGAGGAGCGCAGCGAAGAAGTTGCACAATTAGAATCGCTTGATACTGGCAAACCCATTTCTTTGGCACGAAATGTTGACGCTACACGTTCGGTTGACAACTTCCGTTTCTTCGCTAACGAAGTGAGAGATTTTACTGCTGAAACTTTTGATATGGAAAATGCCACAAATCATGTGGTTTACAAGCCAGTTGGCGTGGCTGGTTTGATCACCCCCTGGAATCTGCCACTGTATTTGTTGAGTTGGAAGGTGGCACCAGCATTAGCGATGGGCAATACAGTTGTAGCGAAGCCATCTGAAATGACACCAATGACTGCAAGTTTACTGGCTGAAATCATTGATGATGTTGGCCTACCATCTGGCGTCTTTAATCTCGTTCATGGACGAGGTGATGAAACAGGAGCCGCCCTTACTAGTCACCTCGATGTTGATCTTATATCATTCACAGGTGGAACTGATACTGGCGCCAAAGTCGCATCTTCAGCGGCATCTACTTTCAAGAAGTTAAGTCTTGAACTCGGTGGCAAAAATGCAACAATTGTATGTGCTGATGCTGACATGGAAAAAACAGTTGCCGGCGTGGTTAGGGCGGGATTCCTAAATCAAGGACAGGTCTGCCTTTGTGGCTCAAGAATCCTAATTGAAGAGAGCATTTACGATGAATTCGTCAGCCGATTTCTAACCGCTGTAGAAGCGATGAAAATTGGCGACCCTGCAGACCCTGAAACCGACCTCGGCGCCCTCATTTCTGCCGAGCACCTCAACAAAGTTGGCGGTTATATTGCTCTTGCGCAAAAAGAAGGAGGAGTCATCCTGACCGGTGGAAATACACCCGAAGGAATCCCTGAACAATTTGAAAATGGGTATTGGCTATCACCGACTGTCATCGATGGACTGTCACCAAACAGCAGATGTGCAACAGAGGAAATTTTCGGTCCCGTCGTAAGCATACACCCATTTTGTGATGAGAAGGAGGCACTTGAAATCGCAAACGCAACCAAATATGGTTTGGCTGGAAGTGTCTGGACAACTGACCTAGAAAAGGGTAGGAGAATCGCTGAGGGAATAGATAGCGGGATGGTTTGGGTGAACACCTGGCTACACCGTGACTTACGCACCCCATTTGGAGGAGTTAAACACTCAGGGGTTGGCAGAGAAGGGGGGCGCTGGAGCCTTTCTTTTTATTCTCACGCGGTTAACATCTGCATATACAACGACACCTGATGGCTATGATTATGCCCCTTTGCAACGGCTCATCTATGTCAATCTGAGGTCAAAACTTCTAATGGCCGTAGGGAAGGCCGAGAATTTATGGTCAGCATTCCAACCCTGCACTTCACGACCTTTGAATCGTTGATGCTGGTCCTTCTCGTCTCTTTTTTGGTGCCGATTTTACTTTCTCGATGGCAGAGAGTAGAGATGCCAATTGTCGTTGGAGAAATTATTGCTGGAATCATCATCGGACCTAGCCTTTTGGGTATCATAGATGGCCAGGGCGAAGTGTTTGATTTCCTGCTTGATTTTGGCTTAGCATACCTGATGTTTATCGCTGGTATGGAAATTGATTTTACAATGATTGGAAAAATCTCTAAAGCCGCTGGAGAAGCAAAAGCAAAAATCACCAGCCACCCAATTATTCTAGCCGCCGTCACATTTTCCTTGACACTGGTTATTTCATACTATATTTCCAGTAATCTAATAGACCCTGAATTGGTGAAAAATGATTTGATGTTGGCTTTAATCCTGTCAACCACTTCACTTG
>CAUZFJ010000062.1:0-6764 GCA_963579105.1 Candidatus Thalassarchaeaceae archaeon | reverse complement strand
AGCCGGCGGCAATGTACTTCCCATCTGCCGAGATGGCTACCGAGTACACACCCCCGGCGGTATAGCTCCAGAGGGGCGTGCTGCTGTCCTTTCCGAAGAGGTAGAGATCGTCGCCGGATGGGTCGGTGCCGGCGGCGATGTATTCACCGTTCGCCGATATGGCGACCGAGTACACCCAACCCCCGGTCTCGTAGCTCCAGAGTGGCGTGCTGCTGTCCTTGTCGAAGAGGTAGACCTTGTTGTCATAGCTCCCGGCGGCGATGTACTCACCGTCAGCCGAGATGGCTACCGAGTGCACGCCCTCAGGGGCTTCGCTTGAACCGGTTTCGTAGCTCCATATCGGAGTGCTGCTGTCCTTGTTGAAGAGGTAGACCCTGCCGTCCTCGGAGCCGGCGGCGATGTACCCACCGTCCGCCGAGATGGCGACCGAGTACACCCAACCCCCGGTGGTGTAGTTCCAGAGCGGTGTGCTGCTGTCCTTGTCGAAGAGGTGGACCTTGTTGTCATAGCTCCCGGCGGCGATGTACTGGCCATCAGCCGAGATGGCCACCGAGCGTACATCACTCCCGACGGTGAAGTTCCACTCCGGCTCCTTCGCTTCCGCTTCTCCCACCGCCAGCATCACTAGTGCGAAGCCGGTAAGCAGCAGCAGGAAGGGCCGTGAGCGCATGGTGATTGCACTGACCGTGTTAGTTTAGTTATTTTCTATGGTAGTTGTGATTATTGATGAATCTGGACTGATATCACTCCTCGAAACAAGAGATTTGTTCGTCCACGTTTTATCAAAAGTTAGGAATATTGTTATTTTCATCAGTTGTCGTCGATCCTGCTCCTAGGATTCCACGAAAGTACGAGGTAGGCTGGAAAATGACGTCAATAAGGTGCAATCACATAAAGGAGCATTATTCGAAATCTATTCAAGTACCGCTAATTGAAGACCTTAACACCGATAGAGAATCTTGAATTCACCTCGTTCGAACACTATGGATACTCCCTCGTGCTAAGGATTGGGCTTCAGAAGCGAATAGAATGCGAGATAGTTTTCGAGATTAAATTTTCTGCCAAGGCATCGAACCCCAAGTCTTCGGATAAGGGAAATCCTTTCTGTTTGCGTGGAATATATGGGCAATTGTTCGTTTGACTGATTGTCCTTGCCATTTCCCTCCACGCTTGCCTTTGACACCTCTTGAATTCAGACTTCGAGCGACAGCTGCTTGTGACATCCCGTTCACATTGACCTGCCACTCCATCCAATCAATGATGTCTTGTTCATACCAATTTGGATTGAGCAACCCGTTTTTGTCAACATCCCACCCGAAGATTGATTCCCAATCATCGATGCCAATGAGGAGGCGCCATAGCAGCTATTCCTGCTAACAGTAAATCAAACATTATTGTAAGGTATTTCATCTCACTTCCTCCCTTGCCAAAATCGCATTACTCGCCAGTTTGCTAATGTTCGTCTACGACGCACTTCACGCGCCTCATTCTCCCTCAACCTTTCACTTTCACTGTCTAACCATTCTTCTAACCAAATATCCATAATCTTAGCCTCCATTTTTGCCTCTTGGGCAATATAATAGGTGTAGCCCGTCATATATTAACAGGGAAGTGAAGTAGGGTAAACCTAAGTGTAATGACTACACCACATAACATTAGCAACACCGGAGTTGAACTCATGCCAAATCCACCAATGACCCTCAATAAGAATGTATATTATGAAATTGAAAATGCAATTGTTACCACTGAGCAACTCGGTTCAAAAGTCCGCCAACTTTTCCGCAATAATTCTGATAATGATGTTTATGACATTTCATGGGAAGTTGAAGCCGCAGTCGAAGCGCTAGATGTTTTTGCATCACGCTGGACTATCGAAATACTAGCAACGCTATACATTGCTAGAGAGCGCCGCTTCAACGAACTACGCCGACTACTGGTGGGCATTTCTAGCAGAACGCTGTCTGACAAATTGACCTACCTAAGGTTAGCTGGATTGGTTGATCGTATCGTGGTTGATGGCCCCCCTGTCAAAGTAACCTACAAACTCACTGAACATGGAAATCGCTCAGGCTGCCTTCTTAGCCCATTAGTAGCCTACATGAAACTCAACAATGAAAGCGTTAAGAAAAGTTGAAATTGAGCGAGAAATGGCGGTCGCCTAACCAACACATACAATAGGGACCGGCAACAGAAGATATCCTATGGCACTACTGAATCAGTTGGGTGGCCGTCATGCCTTGATTGGTGTCGCGGTTGCGGGATTGACTGGATTTGGTTCATTAGCCACCAGCATATTCCCATGGAATTGGTCAATATCTGGAACTATCAGTTCATCTCACAACCGCAGTTGGGAGCACCCTCTTCGAAGTAAAATCCTTGATGCCCTTGACTCAAAACCAGGTATTTGCTACCGACAATTACAACGTAACCTAAATGTTGCAAACGGCACATTGCGTCACCACCTTGATGTGTTGCAAACCCAAAAAACAGTCACCACAATACCAGTCAATGGTAGAACTTGCTACTACGCAGGAGCGCCAAGTCAGATTGAGATTCTACGCGACATGAATGTTGAGGATGGCAAAGCAGCAGAGATGCTCCCTGTTGGACTATCACAAGTTCAGCGAGAAGTTGTCACCCGCCTAGTCCAAGACCCATTACCAAAATCACAAGCCTCACTAGCTCGCGACATCAGTCGAAGTCGTGCTTCGGTAAACAGCGCAGTACTAGTACTCCGCCGCCGAGGTATCCTATCAACCCAGTATCTAGACTTGGCCGAGCACCTGCACGGATTACGCACTGGAACTCTTGATTACGAGTGGATTGATGAGCGCCCTATTGCATCGTGAATTGCTAATTCGCAACTTTTTGAGATTTGAAAATAATCTCTTTGATACAAATCACTTCGCGTTAAGTAGTGCTGAATCAGCAGATAGCATCAATATCACTTAGAACCGACCTACTTCACCAGTTACTAGATGTTGAGGCTTCGTCTTGAGCAACACCCCGCCCCCACTGGAAAGAAAGATGCTGATATGCTTCTTGCTTGGCTCCTTGATACACTTGGATTAGTCCGCCGACGCAATGACGCTGATTCTACAGACGCAACTCAGCGACCCCTCCACAGGCTAATGCGTGACCATTTAGTAAAAGAGCCAATGAAAGGAGTTGATGCAAAGACATTGGCAGAGCAATTGGGAATCAGTATGACTGCCCTCCACCACCACCTGAAAGGTCTTCAATCGGTCAGAATCGTCGCCTCCGAAATCGGTGAAAACGGCTGGCAGATGCACCATCTACGTTGCGGCTCACTTTCAGCAGCCATTGACCTTCTACATTTGGAAGTCCGAGGGATTCTCTCTCTTCGCCTTGCTCCACTATCGCAATGGCAAACAGGCTCAGTAACTCAGGAAGGTGATTCGGACGTGGATGTTCAAGACCTCAAACTGCGAATCTGTGAACCACGTCCTCTTCAAGGAAAAGAGGATGAAATTGATGCTTTCCTAAACGATTTTGGATTGCGTGGTGAGCGGCCTAGAGAAAAAAGTGGCAAGGACCTCACCCGCCTTATTTTTGAAAAAATGCTATCAGCAAATCACCCAATCTCACTAGACGAAGCGGTCGCTGAATGGGGGGCTACCCGTCCAAGACTGGCTAGAACTTTTGACCGCTTCAGAGCCGCTGGCCTGGCAGAACGAGTACTTCGCCACGACCGACTTTCGGTAATTCTCTGGGATGGCCTCTCAACCCAATATTCTCGACGGGGGGAACAGTGGCTACTGACTAAAGGTGGACTAAGTAGATTGGACAAGAAAGTTGTGAAACAGGTTACAAAATCACTGCGGGAAGATAAGTTTGATTCACAAAGGTGCGCTGAACTTTTCTCTTCTGTAAGCATTGAGAAACAACGTTTGGCCATAAATCTCCTAGGTGGTCGCCTCCCTTACGGCTACAGACTCTCAGGTAGTTCAGGAGAAGATGTGGCTCGCCAAGTATCACAGAAAGTTGAGAGCGTATTCAGTCGATTAAAGCGCGTAACTTCAATCATTGATAACTTGTAATTTTTATCATTGGTTAATGTGAACATTTCTTACTAGATTAGAGAGGAAGTTTTCAACAGATTCTGACACCTGTTCTGCTTCTCTGTTGCTATGTAATTGAATTCGAAACGCTTTGCCTCCTGGCAAACCTTTGGTGAAAGCAAATGCGTGGCGGAGACGATTTTTGCTGCTAACGCCACGGCTGACTTCATTGTCGAGTTCAATATATCTCTTCCAAGCCCACAATCTCGCTGACATGGTTTCTTCCATTTCATTGCTGAATTCCGCCCCACGCCATAGCGGTTCAGAATTATCCCAACCAAGATCACGCTTGATTTGGTGAAAAATTGTTGGCCGACCTATTGCAGCCCGGCCAATCATCAATCCGGCTGCGCCGGTCATTGCTAAACAGTCAGTTGCGGATTTTGCATCAACAACATCTCCATTTGCAATAACAGGAATATCAACTGACTTGACTATCTCAGCAATAGCCTGCCAGTCAGCTTGGCCAGAGTATCGTTGACGAAGTGTCCTACCATGCACACATATTCGCTCTGCGCCGACATCCTCGCAACGTTTGGCGAGTTCTAGAGCGTTGGTCAATCCGTTACCAGTTCCAAGCCTCATCTTCACGGTGACGGGGACTTTTGAAACCTCAACACATCTCTCAACCATGCTAACTAATTCATCGGGTTTGCCCATCAAGGCCGCACCGGCACAATGTCTAGTCACAATCGGTGCGGGGCAACCAAAATTCAAATCGATAATATCTGCCTTCGCTTGTAGAAGTTCACAACTTTTTACCATCTCATCGATATTACCGCCAAATATTTGCGGAATGAACGGTTTTTCTCTTTCATCGCTTTCAAGTTTCAACCAACTCTTGGCATCTTGACGAGTTAATGCAGCGGCGGCGGTGAACTCGGTGATAGTGAAATCAGCACCACATTCTCTGGTTAAAAGACGATATGCAAGACCTGTGACCCCAGACATCGGGGCAAGAAAAAGTGGCACTTGTTCAACCTCCACGACCATTAATCAGGGCGAGGGAGTGTTACACTACTGAACTTACCCGCTCATTTACAAAAAAAAGATGAATAGAAGCGGTTATGAATGGTTGTCCGGTCGCCGAGCCGAATGGAAGAACAGAGTGCTCCCCTGCTGGCGTACGAGGACTATGAAGCGAACGCTGTGCACATAGGTACTCAGACTAAAAGTAAGGATATGCAGAAGTTCATCTCAAAGACAGAAACCGATGGTGCAACAATCCACCTTATTGATGTAACTAAGACTGACGAAAGAATTGGTTTTGCTGCAAATTTCATCAACAATTACGATGGGCGAGACATACTTGTTGTTAGCGCTCGTCAATATGGACAGCGCCCCGCTCGCATGTTTGCTCAAGCAATCGGCGCCCGCCAAATAGTTGGACGTTTTATTCCTGGCACTCTTACAAATCCAAATCTACGCACTTACATTGAGCCACGAGTTATCTTCGTGACTGACCCGCAAGCAGACTCTCAGGCACTTTCAGAGGCTGTCAAGAGTGGTTTGCCAGTAATTGGCATCTGTGATACCAACAACCACCTTCGAAATGTTGACTTCTGCATTCCTGCTAACAACAAAGGTCGCCGCAGTCTAGCACTAGTCTACTGGCTACTATCCCGTGAAATTCTCAAGGCTCGTGGGGAAACTGACGATGCTACATGGGCACACCACCAAAAAGTTGAGAGTTGGGAATCTTCCTTCTAGATTTAGACTCTAGATTCTTTTAATCCACTCATCATTAGCCTATACAATCTACATCATGCAGGCACAATGCTCTTGACTGAGCCCACTTAGTCTGAGGTGATGGGTGACTCTTCATCAGCCAGCGTCGCCTCTTCAAACGACTCAAAATCTGATGAGATTGAAGCAAAATTATTCGAAGCAACACCTGATGACGATGGAATTTGGCGTGACTCAAAGGGAATCGCACTGCCAGTTTCTGCAAGTGACTTAGAACGTCACGCATATTGCCCACTCTCATGGCAATTGGCTCGCTCAGGTGTAAAGGGTACAGGCGACGCTATTGAACTTGGCAAACAACGTCACAAAAAAATTGAGCGAGCGATGAAAAAGTACCAAAACCATGATTTGAAAGCAAGAAGAGAGATGGTCATCTGGACATGGTGGTTCGCAATTGTGGTTACTCTAACCCTCGACACTGCCGCATTTTTCTTTGTGGAAGAGGGTATAATTGCTGATACCGACTTTGCCCGATTTGCCCGTTACCTTGTACTTCTCGCCCTGGTTTGGTTACTCTTGGCAATACTTCTACTGCTCATCCCATGGAGAAGATATCTTGGGACACCATTTGGTTTGGCTCAGCCACCAACACCGACTGAGTTTGATATTGTTGACCTTGAACTCTATCAATTTGAGAAAGGTGACTCGAAATCTAGTGGCTGGTGGGCTGGAGGAAAAGTTGAGTTTACAATCCTACTTGGCAGTATGACGATTGCTCTGCACGGCTTTGCTCTGTTTGAGGCGCAACAGCGCTCAATTGCAACCTTTGTCCTATTGGTGGCCACACTGGGCTGGACTCTTATTGCATCCTGGCAACTTCACAAAGGATTGCTCGCGAGTATTACTGTTGAAGAAAAGGGTAAGGAACTTGGAATGGATAGTGGTTCTGTACTTGCCTACAACGATGACTCGACTTCTTCTGATTTGATGAAAGAT
>CAUZFJ010000061.1:0-6813 GCA_963579105.1 Candidatus Thalassarchaeaceae archaeon | reverse complement strand
GCAGAAGATGGGTGATTTGAGATTCCGGCGCGCTCTAAATGACCATCTCAAAGATGTAGTCGTGTGGGCGGCTGAAGAAACTAGTGAAGATTGGAATCCAAGAATGGCAAGCCGCCGTGTATACCGTTTTCGCTTAGAAACCATGCGCCAATTCAACAAACCTCATGACCAAGGTAAACTTCTTGAAACAATGAAACTGTTTGAGGGAACTCACGATTTTACTGGTTATTGCCGACCAGAAGAAGGGAGGATAACCACTCGGACGATTGATTATTGTAAACCGTGGAGTATTGATGGTAGGCTAGTAGGATTTGAAATAGCCGCGCAGTCATTTCTTTGGAATCAAGTAAGAAGAATAGCCTGGGCAATGAGCGAGGTGGCTCTAGGAACTAGTTCTATTGAAGTGATACAGCAAGCACTTGACAAAGGTGAACAACCCCCATTTTTCGGGTTAGGACCGTCAAAATGGCTAACACTTTGGGCAATTGAGTATGAGGACATATCCTTCACAGACAAATCCGGAGACTTTTTTGAAAGTCTCTCTGCACCCCCGACCGGTATCAATGGTAGGCAGTTTGAGGTTTGGCAGCAATCTGCTGACCATGAACAAAAACAATTGCTACTCAACAGTTGGCTTTCCTATCTCTAATATGATAGGAGAACTTCATCCCCATCTATGAGATCAAATGTTTCTCTAAGAAATGCCGAAGCAATAACTTCCACAACATCTGTATGGCGTGTAAGGTCTGGAATCAGAATGGCACAATTGACGATTGCTTCATCGTGCCCTTCAACTGTGTTTATGGTTGCAAGAATTGCTGTTGCCCCTCCAAATGAGCGGCCTTCGCGTTCAAATCCTTGAATCCGATGAATCGTTATTTCACTCATATCAATATCATCAGCGGCTTTTCTCACACTATCCTCAATTCCAGCGGTTTCAATGCCAGCCGCATTTCTCATGGCGAGGTAGCGAACAAAAAATTTCCCTCCAACTTTAACATTGAGGGTGCCAGGCCAAGCAGTGACTCCGAGAACCTGTTTGAATTGGTCCTGGTAATGTGGCTGTGCCATGAAGATGTGTGCTCTGCCAAGCCCGCTACTAACCGTGCCGCGCAACTCCATTGCCAACCCTACCGCATTCACCTTATGCAATTTTCTTAGTGATGAAGTGAAAGAATGAATGAACATTGGTTAATCATTTAGCAAATCATTTAGCCATTCTTTAATCCTAATTAATTCAGGCATGATGACTTCATGCCCCATTCTATAGCCATTCCACTCGCACGGATTTCCTGCTGCAACCATGCTTTCAAGGGCTGCTCTTCCCATCATGACTGGTACCATGTCATCATCGACTCCATGGCCAAAAAGAATCGGGGTGTCGCGGTTTGCGTCACTTGCTTCAGCCTCATATTTATCTGCTAATACCTGATATGCTGAAAGTATCATCATCCCAGCTAACTTTTCTTGAAAGCGAGACCCAACATGTAGGGCTAGTGCCCCACCCTGTGAAAATCCTGCAAGAACAATATTTTCGTACGCGATTCCCTTCTGATGTTCTTCTTGAAGTAACTGTTCAACTAACTTTGCACTACTCCTGATTGAATTTTCGTCTTCACGGTCAGGCGAATCCCAGTCAAGGGTTTGTATGTCATACCAAGCAGGCATTTCCATACCCATATTGATGGTCACTGGCATAATTGGTGCATGAGGGAACACAAAACGCGTGTTCGGACATTCAAGCATGGGGACTACGGGTTCAAAATCATGTCCAGATGCACCTAGGCCATGTAACCAAACTACTGTTGATGTATGTTCCAACTCTGGCTCGACTACCACTGTTTCTAGGACCCCCATCACTATCTCCAAATTGCATCGCCCCCGGCCTTACTCTTATCCACTTTTCGTGAAGAGATGTAAGGATATCATCGGTTGAACCTTATCTGGGATTTGCTGTGTATGACCGATTTGCTCATGGGCTGAAGCGATAACCGGTGGATGATGGCAGAGGTCAAGGTGGTTTTGCTTGGTACCGCCCAAGATGGTGGAGTGCCTCAAGCGGGCTGTGTGAAATCTTGTTGCATGAATGAATTTGGCGGACCAACAAGGCATCGTAATCCTGTTGCTCTTGGATTGACAGCCGAAGATGGAAGCCGACATCTCATAGAGGCTAGTAGGTCCTTGGCAGACCAACTGATTATTTGGTCAACAGTAGATGGAGAGCCTCAAAACAAATTAGATTCAATATGGCTCACACATGGACACTTAGGCCACATTGATGGGCTAGGGCTGTTTGGTTGCGAGGCGTGGGGTGTAGAAGAAATACCACTTCACGCATCAGAATCAATGATTAGAGTGGTGGAATCAAGTCCTCCTTTGGCGCCACTTTTTGACAACGGTCACCTCATCCCAACTCCTTTTTATGTTAATAAAAAGGTTGAGTTAACCGAAAATTTGACAATAACCCCTGTGAAAGTACCACACCGAGACGAACATACTGATACCCACGCATTCCTAATTGAAGGGCCATCAAAACGTCTGCTATTCTTGCCCGACCACGACTCTTGGATGCAGACATTGGAACTGCACTCTGCTGATAATCCCCTAGCTTGGTTACATTCTTTATTCGTCGATATAGTCCTGTTAGATGGGACTTTTTGGTCAGGTGAAGAGTTAGGGGGCCAGGCTAGGAAAATTGGCCACCCTCCGGTAGAAGAGACACTTGAACTACTTGGGATAAAAGGCCCAAGTGACCCCCGAGTAGTGTTTATTCATCTCAATCATACGAATCCTTTGCATGATGAATCATCTGGTGAAACAGCTAGAGTAAGGGCCATGGGCTGGGAAGTGGCTAGGCAACCGATGTCCTTCAATCTCTGACTTGAACTGTCACAGTGTCAGAAGTGCTCGCCTGATCATTATCGATGACGGTCAAAGTGAAAGTATGATTTCCTTTAGGTAATTTGACCTTGATAATAGGCACCTCACCAATCACTCGATTAGTAACATCTCTCCAAGTGTGGGCAACTATTACCCCATCTTCATCAAAAGAACGCGACCCGTCAAGAGTTACTACGGCTGTACCTGCTTCATCTGCTTGAACAATCAAATCCTCACCAGCGTCGGCCACAGGTGGTGCATTCATCCTATCCGGGGCGCCAGAAAGAGCGGAATCAAAATCAAATTCTTCCTTTTGGGTTTCATCTGTTAGGGTTATTTCGGCTTCTAGCAATCCTATCAAATCGTCTGAACCTACGGAAGTTGAACTACCACTAGAAAGTTGAGTCATTTCTGCCTCAGTAAGGAGTTCTGAATAATCATCTTCCTCGCCGTATAATGCTTCAGCAGTATTTGCAACCCGTTCACTCGGGGAAGCAGTTGAATATTCTTGCAAGTCAGAATCAATATCACTTCCGGATTGCATCAAATAGGCCTCAGCTTCTGAATTCAGAATTAAAATCTCGTTATCTCTTGTGTAATCATTCTGATTATCTCCTGCAACGACAATTAATTTGCCATTATTACTAACCCTAACCATCTCAGTGAGTCCAGTGTGCTCAACCTGCCATTTCTCCACCCCTTCAGCATCAATTAGGTGAACTTGGAACCAAGTTGCAATGAGTAGGTCTTGGCCAATAGGAATTAGGTCGTTGATGCTGTAAGGTGATTTGAATCTGGTAATTTGGGAGCGTTCAGAGTTAAACTCAATCACTTCCCCATCAAACATTCCGCAAACAACTCCAGAATCTGTGGGGCTTAGAACTTCACAACGTTGTCTGAGGGCGACTCTCGCTGCCTCTTGACCCATCGGGGTCCACCATTCAAGGACAATTTCCTCCTCATCTCCCATCGTTACATCAAGAGCCTCGCGGGCGATACAGAGGTGCCCATCAGCCAAGTAACATAGCGCTGTGACTCGCTCTCCTTGCTCACCACGTGAATCACGCTTGAAGCGAACATTTCCACTGCGGTCAATAATAGTCACATTTCCAACATCATCTGCAATTGCAGCAGTATCTCCCTTTGGTGAAACTGCTAGACGAGTTAATTCTCCCGATTCATAATGAGTTAGTAGATTACCGCCAGAGGAGAGAAGATGCAGTAAGCGAGCACCATCAATAACTGCTACTAAATCGCCTGATGGGGATACTGCAAGGTGGTCACAACCACCGCCAAGACGATGGCTCCATCGATGGCCACCGAGCCTTTCATGGCCATGCAATTCCCCTGAGTGACTACCCACAACAATGGTTCCATCCGAGGCAAATTCCAATTTTGAAATACCGCCCTCTATGTTTTTTGAGTCAGATCGGTTTTCACCATCTATATCACAAATCGTTAGTTCTCCACCTTCTTCTCCCCACGCGATATACTTGCCATCAGCAGAAAAAGAAACCGCTGTCACGCGGGATTCGGGCTTTAGGATGCTGGCAGGGTCAATGGTGAGTGGCATCGCTATCAAAATCAAGAGGGGATAACTTTGCTTTCATGCTATCGCCGAATAAAATCCGGCCCTGTGTCTCAGTTCGTCCAAATTTTCCTCACTCCAACCCACCAATGGTTCAAGTGTTGCCATGGGTACATTGCCTTCCCTTTGGAATGTTTGTGAACCAAGATTATCGCCCACTACTGCCCATACGTCGCCAATGTGTCCTGGCCCTGGCGCGGTTGCTAAAGAGGACTTCAAATCGTCATTAATTTGGGAGGGGTCCCACAATTTGACTAGGTTAAGAAGTTCTGATTTTGAATCTGGAGAAACAATCAAACGGCAACCACGTCTCATTACTAGCCATGCTGCTAAGTAATCTCGTTCATTGTTTAAATCTGTGATTACAGATCCTTGTACTCCAGTAGGCAATCCACCTTGGCAAACGATTTTCGTACCAAGTATTCCAACTTCTTCCGGCATTAGAGAGATTCTAACTGGCCATCCAGGGTTCGAGAGATTCACCTTCAGATGTGGGGCTCGAGCCAAGATAGCCGCTCCTACTGCACCAGCAAATGTCTGACTTGTCCATTCCTGTTTCACGCCATGGCGTTTGCACTGAACAGCAAAAGTAGCACCTTCCTCAGTTGGTGCAAGATGAATCACTGCGTCTGCAACTACCTCAGCGTCGACTGCAACTGATGTGAAGGGGTCTGCCGAGGTTAATCCAAAGGTATGGCGTATCGCATCTTCTGCGGCAGCCTCTTCTCCCTCTATCAAGTCAAGAAATAGCATTCCTTGCCATGGCGATACCTTGACTTTAGCACCGCGAACTTGTGCTTGTATGACTAGGTGTTTTTGCAGTGCTTTGCGCATAAATCTACGAACTTGACGAGATTTCAGAATGATTTCGCCCATTCGAATAATCCAGCGCATCATATCACTCCGTAAATCGGCTCTGACTTTGCCGCATTAATCTTCATTGTGGATGTCCATCGAGTCAATTTCTTCGGGTTCAGCATCACCATTTCCGTTTTTTGCTGAGTCCTTTCGTTGTAATTCTAGCAACTTTAGATACTCTTCTGTGATATCTCCCGTACAGTATTCTCCAGTGAAACAAGAAGTGTCAAACTCATGCGCTTTTTCTTCTGAAATAGTGCAAGCAGCGATGAGGTCATCTAAGTCCTGATAGACCAGGAAATCAGCGCCGATTTCCTTTTCAATTTGACTAATTGACTGCCCATGTGCAATATATTCGTTCCTAGCAGGCATATCAATTCCATACACATTTGGATGTAAAAGTGGTGGGGAAGAGGAAGCGAAGTAGACTTTCTTTGCACCCACTTGCCTCGCCATCTCAACAATTTTTCGCGAGGTATTTCCGCGCACGATTGAATCATCAACAAGTAAGACGGTCTTGCCAGCAAATTCATCAGGCAGAGGATTCAACTTTTTTCGCACCGAATCCTTACGTTGGGCTTGCCCAGGCATGATGAAGGTGCGACCAACATAGCGGTTTTTCACAAAACCTTCACGGAATTCAATTCCAAGGCGTGCTGCAGTTTGAATTG
The DNA here is from genome assembly GCA_963579105.1 of Candidatus Thalassarchaeaceae archaeon. Classification (GTDB taxonomy): domain Archaea; phylum Thermoplasmatota; class Poseidoniia; order Poseidoniales; family Thalassarchaeaceae; genus MGIIb-Q1. The sequence continues at coordinate 816 of CAUZFJ010000061.1, read as the reverse complement.
CTGCATAGCGACCAGAATCTGGTATCGGCATAACCACATCAATTCCATGATTTGGTTTGAGTCGCATGATTTTATCAGCCAAACGCTCACCCATATTCAATCTCGCCTTATGCACAGACATTCCATCTATCACAGAATCAGGGCGAGCGAAGTAAACATACTCAAAGATACAATTTTGCAGTTTAGGTGAAGAGTGACATTGTTCAAGATACATCTTGCCATCAACTGAGATGAAAACACATTCTCCCGGAGCAACGTCTTGAATATCTTTGAATCCAAGGGTGTCAAGGGCAACACTTTCTGAGGCTACTGCCCATTCCGTGACACCATTTTCGTCAACACTTTTTCCGTACACGAGAGGACGAATGCCGTAAGGGTCCCGAAATGCAAACATACCATACCCGTTGATCATTCCTACCACAGAATAACCACCACTCAATCGATAGTGAACCTCACGCACTGCTTTGAAAACTTGATGTACGTCCAAGTACAGTTCATCTTCAATTTTCAACTGCCTTTTCCCGAGTTTTTGTAACTCATGTGCTATGACATTGAGAAGAACTTCAGAATCCGACGTAGTATTTACGTGTCGTAAGTCATCAAGATAGAGTTGGCGCGCTTGTTGTTTTGAGTTGACTAGATTGCCGTTGTGGGCAATTGTGATTCCGTATGGTGAATTAACGTACAGTGGTTGGGCTTCTGCTGATGAGCAAGTACCAGCAGTTGGATATCTGACATGGCCGATTCCCATTGAGCCTTTCAACCGCTCTATGTGGCGCTGGTGGAAAACATCTTGAACTAAGCCGTTGGCTTTCC
>CAUZFJ010000060.1:0-6911 GCA_963579105.1 Candidatus Thalassarchaeaceae archaeon | reverse complement strand
TCTGAGAGATAACATCTCCATCATTTGATGTATCATCATCGTTGTCCGAGGTGCCGTCTCCATCGGAATTTTCGCCGCGGTCTTCAACGATACTGACAGTACTTTCATCTGAATCGGCTGTTTGTGAACGCCCTGCATCCACATCACCTCTTGATTGTATTGAGATTTCAATCACGCAGTTCTTTGTAGGGTGGCTGTCAGAAGTTGAAATATTAAGAATTTGAGTTAGGTTGTTACCCATCTCAATAGCAATACTCTCCAATTCTTCAGCGCCGCCAACATCTAAGAGCGGACAAGAATCAGTAACAGTGACTTTGTAAACCGAATCAACTGCGTTTCCTTCATTTCTCACTATAACTTCTAGTGAACTTACTGTTCCCGCATTCAAGGGTCCGGTGGCCTCTGCTAAATCTATTGTCAAATCAACAACCATTGGTATTGTGACATTTCCCTCCCCATCTTTTGAATCGCCACCAGTATTGAGTGGTAATCCAGCATATCCAGTGACGGTTCCTGTAACTATGAATCGATCACTTTGGCTAGCGGCAAATTCTGCAACGTCAATTTGCTTGATTGTAAAATCAAACGATTTATTGGTCTGGCCTCCTACATCTACTGTTTCGGGGCCATTGGCTGAACCATCGAAAGGAATGTCAAATTCAATGTCAAGATTTATTGACGCTAGATTTTGATTGTCAATCCAAAATTTCACGCTTACCTCGCCATCCAAGCCAAGTTCAAAGATAGGTTCTGTGTCCTGTGGTGATTCAATACCGATTTCCCATCCGGCAGGAATATCCGGGGTGTCATCTTGTGCTGTGGCCAAGAAAGGCATCATCGCTAGCACAAGTAAGAGGGTCAGTAGTTTGGCTCGCACGGTCACTTCGACACACTCCTCATTGTTGAAACCGCCGCTTACTTATGCATTATCTGATTCAAACATCGGCGTGCTAGAACTTTAACCATTTTACGTCGATAATTTGGCTTTAAACCTGTATTATTAACCGGTTTTATTGATTTTCTAAGCGCCTCAGACAGAGCTTCAATGCTTTCTTTGCCGCGCCAATTCGGCAGTACCTCTGCGACTTCATCATCATGAACACGCGGAATAGATTCCAGCCCAGTTGAAGCAATTTTTAGACTTGAGATTTTCTTGCCATTAAGTTTCCATGCAGCAGCGATTCCGGCTTCTGGGAAATCCCAAGAATCTCGTAATGTCAATTTGTGATAACAACCTGTCAATTCAGAACTTTCACTTGGTAATGTGATGTGGCTCACTAATTCACCTGGTTGCAAAACATTTCTCGTCATTCCATCAAGTTCGAAGAAATCTGAGAGAAGCATCTCTCTTTTTCCTTTTGAGGAGGCTAGGTGAATGGTTGCATTTAGACAGAGAAAAGCAGGTGCCAAGTCTGCCTGATAGGTGGCTACACACAATGTGTTTTGGTTAGGGATGACGCGACAATCAGCATCTGTTCCGCATTCGCATTTGTGGCACCACTCAATAGATTCACGCCAATCCTCACTTTGGTTGAACCAGTAGCACCTCGTGTCCAAACAAATATTGCCACCGACTGTCCCAGATCTACGTATCATTACTGAAGCAATACTTCCAGCCGCATCCTTGAGCAATGGATGGGTGATGTCACTCTCTGCTAGGTCATGTAATCGAACCATTCCCCCAATATGAGTTGGAGATAATTCACTCATTTCCGCAACTTTTGCAAGCGATATGACATGCGGTTTGGAATTAAGGTGCCACTTGTAATTTGGAATTAAATCGGTGCCGCCAGAGATCCAATCAAATTCTTCACCCGCTGCAATAAAATCACCTGCTAATGTCAAAGCCTGCTCAAGGCTGGTTGGCATCAGTAATTCAAATGGAGGCATTCTCACGAGTCATCACCTACGTGTCTACGCTCAGTGTGTTTCCATGCTGAGCCGGCTAATCGTGGATTTTCAATATATTCTTGAGACGGCATTACGGAAACTTTCCAATCATCGGATTGTTCATCTGGAGGTAGTGTGGCTGTAAAACCGAACAAAGCGCCATTATGGTATGGCTCGATGTTCTCGTTGTTGCGCCGCGCAATGTCACGTTTTTCATGTTCATCGGCCCGATTCGCGAGTTTCTTTTGTAGGGGGGAGAGTTTGAGTGTAGGTGTTTTCAAATCTAAAGGATCAGTAATACCTTGTGAGCGACATAATTTCTCAATTCTTCGATGCATTCTGTCAGGTGTGATGGGTAGTTCATCTACTCTAACACCAATCGCATCGTATACCGCATTACAGACCGCAGGTAGAATTGGTAGAAGTGGCCCTTCACCAGCTTCTTTTGCTCCAAATGGACCTTCAGGGTCATTACTCTCGACAATGATTGGGAAGACCTTTGGCATTTCATGAACAGTTGGTATCTTGTAATCTAGAAGATTTCCGTTCAGTAGATGTCCGGTTCTGCCATATACCATTTCTTCAGATAGCACCTGGCCCAATCCCATATGGCAACTGCCAATTATTTGTCCTTCAACTGCTAATGGATTCAGGGCCTTACCGCAGTCGTGTGCAGCCCAGACATTTATGACGCTGGTTTGGCCGGTTTCAACATCAACTTTCGCCTCTGCAACATATGCTGAAAATGAGTATGCTGGGGCTAAGCCAGCAGCGGCCCCTTTGTGCGCTCTACCCATTGGTGGTGTACGGTATGCACCTGAAGCCACTAGCGCCCCGCGATCTTCCTGTGCTTTGTGTAGTGCTTCAAGATATGAGACTCCGACAGCAGGGTCACGTTTGTCGTAGATACGCCTGTCACCCAATACTATTTTTTCGGGGTCAGCGCCTGTGATATCAGCGGTAGCATCAATCAATTCTTGACGAATTTTCATTGCTGCTGATATAGCCGCATTGGCATTCATAAATGTCACTCTGCTTGAATATGAGCCAAGGTCAACTGGAGCGGTATCTGTTTCTTGGGAACGGATTCTAATCATATCTAATGGTAGTCCCAAAACCTCTGCAACAGATTGAGAAACAACCGTGTCAGAACCTTGGCCGATTTCAGCGGCTCCAGTATGAATTGTAACTCCACCATCCATATCGATTTTTAGATGAACTGTAGCGTGTGGGAATTTGTTTGGGTCCCAATGGATTGGCAACCCACTTCCTGAAATAAAGAAACCACAACCAACTCCAATGCCATGGCCTAGAGGCAGTTTACGAAATCTCTCATCCCAATTAGATGCTTTACGCACTTTTTCAAGGCATTCTCTCATCCCAGTACTAGTTATCCTAAAACCTGTAATCGTTGCACTAAGGGGTGGTAGCAGATTTGCTAGGCGAAATGTCATGGGGTCAACCTGAAGTTTGTCTGAGAGGTCATCCATTCCAACTTCAAAGGCACAGCGTGAGTTAACAGCACCATGTCCGCGCATTGCACCACTTGCTGGTTTGTTTGTCCAAACTCTAGCACCAGTGTAATGGAATGCCCCAATTTCATAGGGGGCGGTGTGAAGAACTCCGTTGTAATAGGTTGTAACATGGCCAAAAGAGGCGAAAGCACCGCCGTCAATTAGGGCATCAGTTTCTACCCCGCAAAGCCTGCCCTCAGAATCAGCATGCAGGTTCATCTCAATGTGTGAAGGGTGTCTACCACGGTTAGTCAAGAAAACCTCTTCTCTGTCAAAGGTAATCCGAACTGGACGACCAGATTTGCGTGCTAATATTGCTGCGCACATCTCATGAGGAAACGGGTCTGACTTACCACCAAATCCGCCTCCCACGAACGTTCTATAGACATTTATTTGGTGCATTGGAATTTCGAGGACATCTGCTAATGAGCGATGCAAATAGTGTGGCACTTGTTGGGGTGTGTAGATTGTGAGGCGCCCTCTTGGGTCCCAGTTTGCTACCGTGGCATGGGGTTCGGTAAAGCCGTGATTTACTCCCCTAAAAGTCCAATTTGAGTGGTGAGATGCGTTTGCATTTTCAATCATTTTGTCAACTTCGCCGAACTCTTGGAAAACCCGCTTTTGGATATTTGCTTCCCCAATGTGATATTTACCACGGTCATGGATAGGATTTTCACTGTCTTCCAACCCATCTTTCATGTCGTGAATGCTGTCTAATATCTCATATTCCACCTCGATGAGTTGCACTGCTTCTAATGCAGTTGCTTCATCTTCGGCTGCCACTGCTGCTACTAAATCTCCAACATGACGGACTAGATTGATGGCTAAGGCGTGTTCATCTTTGGTGACTGGTAGAACACCAAATGAATTGCTTGCATCACTTCCCGTTGCGACTGCAATAACGCCTTCTAGTGCTTCAGCAGCCGATGTGTCAATTGATTTTATGCGAGCAAAATGATGTGGAGAGCGGAGAATTTTCCCAATCAATTCATTGTTCAAGCGAATATCGTCACCATATTTTGCTTGCCCTGTCACTTTGTAGCGGGCATCTATCAGTGGGGTTCTACGACCGATAGAAGAGCTAGTGATGAGTTCATCGTGGCGATGAGTACCCCAAGGTTGTGAACGCTTTCCGCCTTTGCTTTCAGGTATCATCTCATCATCTTGGAGGTCACTGAATTGATCTTTACCACCGCTGCCGGGGCGTGAAAATGGTAGTTTCCCAGGTTGCTGTTTGTAGCCAACCATTTCCTCTTCATCACTCATGCAAGTATCTCCTGACTATGCCCCATCTCCCATGAACCCTGGATGTGGGTCTGAGTGGGCTGAGGTTGGATTTGAGGTTGCTTTTCCAGTGCGTAGAATTTCAGCTGCAGCCTGAATAGACTCAACAATCGGTTGATAGCCAGTACAGCGACATAGATTGCCTTCAATCGCATTCTTGATTTCAACCTCGGACGGGTTGTCATTTTCTTCAAGAAGGGCAGTAATCACAATTAAGAAACCTGGGCTACAGAACCCACATTGACTACCACCATATGTTGTGAATGTCTCTTGGATTGGTGACAGATGATGTCCGTCAGCGATCCCTTCAACAGTTGTTATTTCACACCCTTCAACCTCACTTGTAAGTGTTAGGCAAGAGAGACGTGGTTGGCCGTTTACCAGTACTGCACAACATCCACAAGTACCCATGTCACAACCTCTCTTCACTCCCAAAGTACCAATTTGGTCACGCAACACATCAAGGAGAATTGAATCACTTGAAATCGATTCAGTGACTTTCTTTTCGTTAACAGAGGCGGTCCATTCTAACTTACCTGCTTGAGGTAACATTGGAACACGAATTTTCTTTGACATGCAAAAAGCCCAGTGCCTACTGTGTAGGCATACTGACGAGTCGGGCTCCGTCTTTGATAGTTCGCTTTAGTGTTAGAATGGATTAGTCCTGGTTTAATGTTGAATTATTTGCGTACAAATACCGATTCACAATCATCTTTCCCAGTAGGTGGTTCAACCCAATCGTCGTCAGCAGGCAGAACAAGTCCCTCTCCGATTTCATTGAGAGTTTCAGCCAAACCCTTCTGTTCATCAGCCAACTCATCCCAAGGGATTTCGCCACGACGCAATCTTTTCCACTGTTTGAGTGTGCCAATTGAACGTACTGAACGACTCCATAAGAGCAAATGTAGCCTTGCGGCTACAGCCCACAAAGGCATCAGGATGAAGGCAAGCAATATCCAGTTTATTTTTGTCACATAGGGTTCAATTAGTGGTAATAAACCGTACAAATTTAGATTCCAAAGTGGGCTAGAGTGTGCCGCTAGTAAGAAGGCTACAGGGAATGAAACTAATATCCACCAAATAGGAAGTAACGCAAAACCTACGACAATTTTATGGGTCCCAAGAGTATGGTATTCTTTGATGGACATTTTTTGGGCAATTGGTCCAGAGATATGGTAAGGCGGCCACGAACCGATTAATGCGCCCCACGTGATAAGCCCCGCCATAAATATCCAAGAACCAATTATCTGGAGTACAGCAGAAATTAGGTCAACAACTCCCGGCCTTTTATCCCGGTCGTACAATTCATGCTCCTTAAGCCCATATTTATCCATATTTTGAGCGTGGTTACTGACTCTTGACTTTAGGTTGACTGCTTGTTCAGGCTTGTTTTCTGATAGCCATAACCATGCGGCACGGGCGCGTCGAGCGCCCATTACCGCTTCCGCATAAGTTGCACCGGTTTTTCGCCCAAGCATTCTATTTCTATGGACTGAAAGTAAGCCTCTTGCGCGCCAAAGAAGTTTACGGTCCTCCCACGAGTCAAGTCCTTGGCTACTTCGTTGGAGTTCAGTACCTAGGGATTCAGTTACTGCATTTACCCACGCACGATCTGCAGCGATGTCAGCCCCAAACTCTTCAATCTGCGCCTCGTTTGGGGTAGGTGCTCCTTCCTCACCAGGCAGCGGTGGCATGCTCATCGGCTGATGAACGGATACTAAGGCGCGTTCTCGAAATCTGCTGGCATCTGAATAATGAAGTCCAACAGGCACTAAAGATGGTGCTTCTTCACCAGTTTCACGAGCTTTTAATAAAGCCTTCAACATAATCCTAGCCGGTCCGGTTTTGGTCTTTTGCGGGCTACTCATGACGTGTGAAATTCCTTCCGGATAAATAGCACACCAACCGCCGTCACAAAGCACATCAGATAAAGTTCCAATAAGATTTGTATTGCCTCCGGTTGCAACCGATTTTGAATCTGTAGGTGAGGCTTCATCTTCCTTTCTATAGACTGGCTTAGCGCCAGCAGCCCTCATGAAATGACCAAGAAGTGGTATCTTGAATAAAGTGTGCTTTGCGACAAAAGTCATTTGGCCAGGCAGCAATGAAAGCATCAATAATGGGTCTATCAAAGAGGCTGGATGCCAAGCAGCAAAAAGGACTCCTCCTTGTTTAGGGATACACTCTTCGTGAACAATGCCATGTTCACGAAACCATGATGCG
>CAUZFJ010000059.1:0-6916 GCA_963579105.1 Candidatus Thalassarchaeaceae archaeon | reverse complement strand
AGATTCTTCAGATTCTTCGTCATCTCCTCCAGTGATTTGGGCGAGGGCTGCATCCATTGTTGCATCATCCCCGCCTTCTGAATCATCGCTCGAATCGTCATCTGATTCAGCCTCTTCTTCGGCCTCAGCCTCATCTTCAGCGTCTGATTCTTCGTCTTCCGATTCATCGTCATTAGATTCTTCGTCATCTGATTCAGACTCATCTTCGGATTCTTCTTCTGCTGATGTTTCATCTTCAACTTCGCCAACGTCCTCCTCAACGGATTCTGATTCCTCAGTATCTTCTTCAACTTCTTTTTCTGGTTCAGCAGGAGGCAAATCAACATCTAATTCATCTCCGAAAGTTGCTCCATGGAATTCTTGAGCGTCACTTACTTTGTACTCTGCTCCCGCATCGCCTACAAGTTCGTAAATAACTTCAATTCTTTCGTCCTTTTCAATAACAGGAATATGCCAACTGACTTTGATTCCATTATCATCGTCAGCCTTTTCCATCTCTGCTTCTTTGACACCTGAGTCGCTGCGTATATTGTAGCCTTTGATTTCAAAGTCACTCGGTACGATATCGTGAATCATCAAATCTTGTAGCGCAGAGTCAGATCGGTTTTGGAACATAATCATTACTTCATATCTTCCTGCGCCGCCTGCAGGGAATACTTCCTTGCCGGTGCTGAACTTTCTTCGCTTGTGAATAATTCGGATTGATGGTATATCATCTAGCAATCGAGTTGCAACTGGTCCGTATCGTTCTGCACTGAAGTCTGACCTCAATGGTGCAGCAACAACTTCGTTATCCGGGGTTGGGTCTGGGGCAACGAGTGGGTAAGAAATGGTCATTTCCTGACCTGGTTCAAGACCTATAGGTCCTTTTGTTCCGATGGTAAGTAGCATTGTGTGGCCTGAACCATCAGGGCTCAAGGCGGTCTCTTCCAAAGTTACACCTTCTCTTACCTCAATTCGGAATTGGTCGCTGACAAGTTCGTTGCCATCAATTGTACATGCAACTTGTTCCGTATCAGGACTATTGAAAATCCCTGGTACATCCTCGGTTAGGCGCATCAGGTTGATTGTTGCAGAGCCAGTATTCTTGATTGAAATCTCAGCCGTGACATTTGCTTCACGGTAGGTTCTGAGGATTTCAGTAGAGTAAGTTTTACTTACATCAGCCTCAAGCACTTTGATTACATATTCTTCTAAGTCAATTGACCCTTCTGTTGAATGGGTAACGCGTGGGATTACAGTAAATCCAAGTTCCTGATTGAAGTTAGGTTCTTCAGTTGCTGGAACAACAACGATTTCGCTTTCCCAACGACCATCTGGATGAACATCCTTCTCAACATCTGTGATATCAAAGAGCAGGTTATCTGAACCTGCTTGCTTTACTTGTAATTTAACTAGGTCAACAGCGAACGAAGATCGGTTCTCGAAAACCGCTTGGCAACGCCAGTTGTCTGGTCTCTCGTCTTCATCAACATCCATGTAGCTGAATCCTCTACAGAATGCATCCAATTCAACTATTGACATACCTGATAGTGTTGCATCAGCATTGAAAGTAGCACTGGTCTTTCCAGCAGATACTTCGTCTATTACATCAGTAACTAAGTCTGCATTTAGAGGTAAGTTCCTTTTCCCTCCTGGAGTTAATGTCCCAACAGTCCATGTGAGATTATTCTTTGAGACGCTATAGTTGTCACCTTCACTAGTGATAGTCATCTGTGAAGGGATTTTCCTTGTAACTTCTACATCGTTAAGGTCTACCGGACCAACATTTTCAACCTCAAGTTCAAGTGTTATCTCTTGTGCAACATCTGTACAAACAGCTGATGTGCTCATTTCTTGATTACGGTCAGGCTTAGTGTCAAAACGTTCTCGCACACTCAGCATCACTGGGCCAGAGACAGAGTAATCCATAGTATGGTCGTTACCAGCTTCTAATTCTTGTAATGGCATATGTCCCTCATCAACATCAGTTGCCTTGAGTTTATTCAAAAAGATGTCAATATCCCAAAGTCTATCTTTTTCACTTGGATTGTTAATTGTTAGTAAGCCAGTTACGTTTTGGTCTACAACCTCTCCGTCAACAGTTTGGGTAGAGGATTCTACTTCGTGTAGTGAACCTTCTAACTTGTCACCAGGGATTTGGTCGACGGCATCTAGGGTTCGGATATCCGCTCCTGCATGGATTGACTCTTCTTCTGCTGCTTCTTCAGCAACTTCTGCTTCTCCCCCATCTTCTGATTCCTCACTTGCTTCAGAATCTTCACCTAGCGAGTCAGGCGTCATTAATAGGTCAATGGCAGGTGTTTCTTCGGTTCCTTCTTCTTCACTTGATTCTTCGTCTGAAGAAATTTCAAGTAAATCCAAACTCGCAGATGCTGAGTCGAGAAGCGCATCCGTTCCCGCTTCATCATCGGTATCATCGGATTCTAGGGCAATATCTCCTAGCAGAGCAGCCGAGGAGGATAAATCATCAGAGGCTGTTTCGGAATCTGATCCATCTGGCATATCTAGGCTAGGTGGAGGTGGTGGGGGTGTATCCATTCCCGGAGGTGCTGGTGGGGGAGGTGGTGCATCCATGCCCGGTGGGGCAGGAGGTGGTGGTGAATCCATTCCAGGTGGTGCAGGTGGTGGTGGCGGCGCATCCATTCCAGGTGGTGCAGGTGGTGGTGGTGGGGGTGCATCCATTCCGGGCGGTGGTGGGGGTGCATCCATGTCAGGTGGTGGTGGTGGTGCCATTCCGGGCGGTGGTGGGGGCGGGTTGTTACTATCTTCATCACTCATTTTAACAATCTCCATATAATGGGTAAGCCTTGCCAGCGAGTACCCTTCTATAACCGTTGTCAAGTGATGGAAGATGGATTTTCGATGGGTGTGTTGTATAATATTCAATAATAATACGAATCCTTGAAAAACTGTGAGCGAGGGGCTTCACTTCGATGTCATCGGGAGATACCACCGCACCCCCTGTACTTTTTATCGTTGGAACTGCTGGAGCTGGCAAGAGTACGTTAGTCACTTCGTTTCAAAGATGGGCACGATTTCTAGAAGTAGATGCTCTAACAATTAACCTAGACCCGGGTGCTGAAAGAGTCCATTATGACCCGGAATTCGACGTTCGAGATATTGTTTCTCTCTCTGATGTAATGGACGAATATGACCTGGGGCCCAACGGTGCACAAATTCTTGCAGCAGATTTAGTAGCAGCGAGGGCGTATGAAATTCAGGAAGAATTAGAAGGATTGTCTGGAGATTTAATTGTTATAGATACACCTGGCCAGGTTGAATTATTTGCATTTCGTGAGGCGTCTAGCCATTTTGTTGAAGTTTTAGGCCAGGGAAGGGCGGCACTGATATTCCTTTTTGATCCGATGCTTTCTCAATCTGCTTCTGGATTTGTTTCACAAATGCTTCTTTCAAATATTGTACACTTTAGACTTGGTTTGCCGACTGCAAATTTCCTTTCAAAATCAGATCTTCTTGAACCTGATGATTTAGAGAGAATTCTTGAGTGGGGTGAAAGACTTGATACTCTCGAAGCAGCATTGTACGAAGAAGCCGGTGGGCAAAGGACGGAATTTGCAATCGGTCAGTTGCGAATGATGCAGCATAGTCAGGTACAACCAGGATTAATTCCCCTTTCAAGCGAAGAAGAAGATGGTTTAGCAGACGTACTTTCCTTTGCTCAGAACCTATTCGGTGGAATGGCTGATACAAAAGACGGATTTGCAGAGGATATTGGGTTTGAAAGGGATGGCTGGAATGACTAATTTACTTGCTATTGATGATGTCGCTGAAGATTTATCCTCCATATTAGAATGGGCAATCACGTTCAAAGGCGACGATGAAGTTGCGCCTTCTTTTACACCTTTAGATGGAATGTCTATTGGTTCAATTTACGAAAAACCAAGTACTCGAACTAGAGTATCATTTGAGGTCGGAATTAACAAGTTGGGTGGGTATCCGTTAACACTGTTAAAAGCAGATATTCAATTGGGTAAATCTGAGACCATTGGTGATACCGCAATGGTACTCTCACGCTATCTTGGCGCGATAACTTATCGTTGTTACGACCACTCAGATGTTGTTGAATTAGCGGATAAATCATCTGTTCCAGTAATTAATGCCCTTTCATATAAAAATCATCCATGCCAAGCCGCTGCTGATTTAATGACCATAATGGAAAATAAAGATGACTTATCTCTAGTAAAAATTGCTTGGGTTGGTGATGGTAATAATGTATTACATGACCTAATGTTGGCAGGCGCAATTATGGGTTGTGATGTTTGTTGGGCTGTGCCAAAAGGATATGAGCCAGATACAGATATTGTTGAGCGTGCTCAGAAATTAGCTGAGAAAAGCGGAGCAATATTATCAGAAACAAATGATGCTGTTGAAGCGGTTACAAATGCTGATGTCATCTACACTGATGTGTTCATCTCAATGGGTGAAGAAGACCTAGTCGACAAGGTAAATGCGTTTGAAGGATTTCAAATCAATGATAATTTAGTTAGTCATGCTAAAGATGACTATATTTTCATGCATTGCTTACCTGCACACAGGGGTGAGGAAGTAACTGATTCTGTAATTGATAGTGATAACTCAGTGGTTTTTGACCAAGCAGAGAATCGTATGTGGGCTCAAATGTCACTACTAACTTACTTAATTGATAATGAGGCATGGTCGACTTATGCTGAATTGATGGAATACTAACTTCAACTTTGATGGTCAGATTAATTGTATTCAATATATAATTGGGATAAGTCCAGTTGTTGTGAATCCTAGAAGTCCGTATAGAAGGGCACGCTTCAGGAATTTTGAAGCCTTGGTATCTTCGCCTTTTACTATTGGTGCTTTGACCATTGTTAGGTAAATCAAGGCTGGTGTCAAAAATACAATATAAGCAAGTGGTAGCAGGTCTAAAGCAAATGGCATACCCATACTGATGAATGCTAATAATGTACAAATCCAAGCCACCATTCTTGCTTTTTCAGAACCGATTTTCATTGGTAGAGTATGGCGCTCAGAGTCTCCTTCCATATCCTCTACATCTTTGATAATTTCTCTTGCAGTTCCTATCATCATAGCGCAGATTGCTACAGTCCATGGGAATAGTTCAGTTCCATGTCCTACTGCAGCAGCGCCGAATACTATCACTACAGCGATGAGTCCAGAGACGGAAAGGTTGCCAAATAATCCAGTCTTTTTCAAGCAGGGTTTGAATGGTATCCCATCAAATTCGTATGCTGACATTAAAATTAATGCAATTCCCCATATTAATACTGAATCTAACCATTCTAGATGGCCAATTGTTTGCTCTGTATGATATACAATTCCTGCTAACATTATTGTTGAAAGAGAAAAGCAAAACAATGAGAATTTCTTAGCAGCCCGTTCTGAAATAGCACCCGATGCGAGTGGTCTTGTGGGGTGATTTATACGATCAGCGTTGATATCTAATAAATCATTCAGGGCATTCCATCCTGCCATGAAGAAAGCGACACTCAGGGTGTGAAGCAATAGTGGGATTGCGATGTTATTTTGGCTTGCAGCACCAACAATTAGTGCGCCAAGAGGTACTGTGAGCATACCCATTATCACATTGGCCCCTCTTGCGAGGGTCCACCAGTCGCGGCCTGTCATTCATCAGGTGTGAGAGGCTCTTGGCACTTCATGCCTGCGCCGTTAATCTCTCGTTATTAACTGAAGATAGGTCCCACACACATACGGTGTATCGCCCGCCTCGAAAGAAGTCTCTTACATGACCTACTTTTTGAAATCTAAGGTCTTTAGCAAGAATATTTCCCACTTGGTTCATTGTTGCACCCCAAGAAAATCTATCATTGAGGTGGTCAAAGATATCAACAGTGTTGGAACTGCCATGTTCTGCTAAGTATTCTGCAACTGCTTGCCTCAATCTTTTTGTTCGACTCAAGCTATCACCTCAACGTTTGATGTTGCCTTTGCTCTGAGACGAAGAGTCCTCCAACCTGGCCTACTATTTTTGTTGAAATCATCATTACCTGTGCTAGGTGTTGCCAGTCTTCCACTTGATGTTGCTAGGCGTACTAATCTCTGACTAGGACCTACATCTTTGATGGCATCATATCCCCTATTACTCATTCTTAGGCTTCGGAAGGGCGTTTCAACAACTACTTCTGCCAATATCAATTCTCTGTTCGTTATGCTTGTTTGCATGGACAGGACTAGAGAGGGGAGGTATATGAACCAACGATGGGGGGTGTAAACTGAAAGTGAAACTAAAATGTGGGTATGCAAGCCATTCGCAAGTGAAAGTGAAAGTAAATTTGGAAATTTTAGCCACCCTGTTTGTTGATATACCGATGGTTAGTCGGCGGCTTGCTTGGCTTGTGTGGTGTAGTTCGGCCCATCATGACGGGTTCTCGATCCGTCGACCCGGGTTCAAATCCCGGCACGAGCACCTTTGAGAACTATAGAGGACAGCGGTGCTATTGCCTTTTCAAAAATCCAGCCCAGTTAGAAGTTACACTAGTAGTAGTTTCCACCTTGTAGAATAGAATAATTGGTAGTCCCGGCAGGAGTCGAACCTGCGTCCCCTGGACCAAAACCAGAGATGATGGACCACTACACTACGGAACTAGTGGAGTCGGCCAAAAGCCACTTGGTTTTGACCTTGACGCTTAGAGAATGTAATTACAACTGCTAATCATCCGTGCGAGCCCTTCAAGGGCTCGGTAGGAATCCGGTACCCTATGGTTAGGGTACCTTCCGTCTTGAAGGCTGTTCTCATTATCTTTCTGATGATTCTAATGCCATGGTCTGTTGCATTAGATTTCGAGCCTATTGAAACCATATCCGTTCAATCAGACGATAAAGTGTCACTAGATAATTCAGACAATATTTATCCAAATTCAAATGAAGCACAGATTTGGCCACC